>JAGWYX010000737.1 GCA_018969165.1 Verrucomicrobiota bacterium | reverse complement strand
GTGGCCAGATGCGATGCGGGACCAGGTGGAGGAATTGCGTACGGAGCCGTCAGCCGCAGCGGATGCGACTGTTGCCGCATTGGAGAAGAACGCACCGGTGACGCAGTGGGTGTTCACGGACCGATTAATCTGCGCATTCTGGGCAGGGTTGTCTGTCCCGCCGGAGTTGGCAATAATCCCGTCAAAGCGGATTTGGTCTGAGCAAATCAACAGGGCTGAGGTGTGGCGCTGTTTGGAGCGGTACCGACCGAAGTTAATCTTAGTCCAGGCGGATTGGATCGAAAGGTTTCGGCTAGAAGGATACCTTCATGAGCATTATAGGCTCGACCCTGAAGACTCTGTGCCTGGTCTGTACGTTCGACGATAGGGAACTTATCGTTCTCCTTGGATTCCACACAATGTCTCCCCGCTGAACGCCCTCGTGACGGCGCCGTCCACCATGAGCTTGAGGTAAATGTTGTAATTGGGGAGGTTCACCAGATCGACGGCGGCGAACTCGGGGTAGAACTCTTTCTCCAGGATTTCCGCATCAGCAAGCCCGAGCCGGAATGAGATGATCGTCCCCACGTTGCCGAGCACGGCGTCGCGCACCTGCTCGTCGAGTTGCCCGAGGAACTGGTGGGCGAGGATGAGGTTGAGCCGGTATTTCCGTAGCTCGGAGAGCATCGTGGCGAGGCTCAGAGTGGTGAACGTCGGGAACTCGTCGAGGTAGAGGTAGAAATCCCGCCGGTTATTTTCCACTACGTCGGCCCGGCTCAGGGCCGTGAGGCCAATCCGGCAGACGAGGAGCGCGCCGAAGAGCGCCGCGGTGTCCTCGCCGATCTTCCCCTTGGCGAGGTTCACGAGGAGAATTTTGCCGGTGTCCATCACCTCGCGCAGATCCAACGAACTACCGTTCGATGCAATATTTTCCCTCTGGCCCACTATCCGGCTCAAAATCGGGTTCGCCAGGAACGCACCCACCTTGTTCTGGATCGGCGCGATGGCCTCGGCTCTGAACTTCGGCGGGTATCCCTCGTATTCCTTGAGCCAGAAATCGGCCACGTGGCGGTTCGTGACATTGAGCGCCGCCCGCCGGCGGAACGCTTGGTCGCCGAGAAGTTTGGGCACGTCGGCGAGGGTCGCCTCCGGCTGATCGAGCAGGGCGAGCAAGGTGTTCCGCAGGATGTGTTCGAGGCGCGGCCCCCACGAGTCGGCCCACAATTTCTTGAACACTTCGAGGAGGCCGGAAGCGGCCAGCGCCCGTTTCTCCGGCGGAACCTTTTCAAGGGGATTGAACCCGACCGCCGCCGCGCGGTCGGGGACATTCCACCAGATGACCTCCGGCCGCCGGGCCGGTGGCACGCGCGCGATCACACGCTCGACCAAATCCCCGTGCGGATCGAGGAGCGCCAGCCCCTCGCCGTTCACAATATCCTGCCGGATCATGTTTTCCAAGAAAGTTGATTTCCCCGTCCCTGTTTTTCCGATGCAGTAGACATGGGCGCGGCGGTCGCGCCGCCGAATTCCGAAATTTTTTCTCTCATTTCGGAAATTGGTCCGGGCGAGGTAGGTGATGCGGTTGTCGTCGGGACGGGGAGCCATTGGCTCATCATATTGCGGCACCGATCGGTGCATCAAAGCTGTGCTTTGTGCCGCGGGCGGCAAGACCGCCCTCCTTTTGCGTTCCTCCCGTTGCCCTACGATGGAAGGCAGCAGTTCTTCACAACAGAAAAAGGAGGATTTCATGTATTCCCCCAAGATTCGCGAGGACTTCATCCCCCGCATTTACCGCATCTGCAAGGACGCCAGGCTCCCGATGACCGAATGGGTCAACCGGGTGATCAGCCAGGCGTTGAGTCCACACCAAACCCCAAACCCAGAAAGGATAGTTATGAAAGAAGCAGTCGCTTCCACACCGCAGCCCGAGACCCTCATCGTCGTCAAAAGCGACGACGGTTTCCGGGTCTGCTCACCAATGAACCCGGCCAAGCAGTACGCCGTCACAGGCGCTCCCGACAACCCCCTCTGCACCTGCGAGGAGTTCCAGGCGCACATGGATGATCCTGAGTTCGCCTGCAAGCACATCGAGGCCGTCCAGGACCATCTGCGCAAGCAGAACCACCACGACGACGGCAACGGTGAAGCCGGTGTCGCACCGACGAACCGCCTGCCTCAAGTGCCAGCGGCACCTGCCACTGCCAAACGCGGCCGCAGCAACGGGCACGCGTCCCCCGACCGCCAGGCCCAGATGCTCCTCAAACGGAGCGTCAGTCCCGACGGGCGGATCGACTCGCTCTCGGTCGAGTTCACGCTGCCCGTGGGCAACATTGCCACGAGTGAGATCAAACAGGCGGCCGAGCGGACGCTCCAGTTGCAGGCCGAGATTGTCCAGGGCTTCCTGGGTGCCACCAGCAAAGCTGGACCAAGTGCTTCCGCACGGGGCACGTCGGCTGCGCCAGCCGGGCATAGTGCGCTGGCCATGCCAGGCGAACCGGCGCAAATCCTCGCCGTCGCGAGCATGGACACGAGGAAGGGGCACACCCTGTTCCTGAACGTCCTCGTCGGCAAACAGACGGTCAAATTGTTTGGCGACGCGCAGAAGCTTGGCGAAGCCGTAACTGCGGCCGGATACCCGGACGTGGCGCCGCATATCGCGGACGGCATGTCTCTGAACCTCCCATGCCGGGTGGTGACGCGGCAGAACGGCAAATACCTCAACATCGAGCGGGTGCTGCCAGCACCGGGCAAGGCATGATTGTTCCGCTTCACGGAAATCACTGAACTAGGAGCCTGTTTTTATCACAGTTCATTGGGAGGGACAGCGAGGATCTCCTCTCCCAGCCTGAGAGCGGAGCGCCCGTATCGAACTGGTCTGGGACCGGGCTCCTGGGA
>JAGWYX010000736.1 GCA_018969165.1 Verrucomicrobiota bacterium | reverse complement strand
CCGGCCGTGAGGTCACCCGTTACAGGCAATCATTTCTGAGGCGCGACGGCGTCCAGGACTTGTTTCAATTGGTCGGGCGGGAGCGCCTTCAAGACCTTTTCGAGCTCGGCGGGGGTCTGCGCCGCGGCTCCGGCACCGGCGGCGGCCCCACCGCCGCTGGCGGCGACGTCCTTCTCGACTTCGGCGACCGTCCATTGGTCGGTGCGACTCTTGATCTTTTCACGGATCGCGTTGACGTCGGCCGGGGTGACCGCCGCGGCCTTGTTGCCCCACGAGGCGCGGACATAGGTGAGGACCGCGGCCAGGTCCGCATCATTCAGGTTATCCCCGAGCGGAGGCATCGTAGTCGCGGTTCCCGGGTAGGTTTCGCCCTTGACCTTGATGTCGCCCTTGAGCCCTTTGAGGACGAAGCGAATGATCTTCGCCGGGCTGGTGTCAGTGACCCATTCCGAGCCGGCGAGGGGCGGCACCTGCGTCGCCGGGTTGCCCTGGCCCTCGGCCTGGTGGCACACCACGCAATTGGCGGAAAAGACACGGCCGCCGGCCACCAATGGATTCACTTCCTCCGGCTTCGCCGTCATGGTCGTCGCCTCTCCGGACGCATTCTCGTTAAACACGAGCGGTTTGAACCCACCGCTGTAGCGCTGCAAATAGTAACCGCCCCAGAACAACAGCACCCCCGTCAGCGCGATCAGCCACAGCGACACGGGCTCCATGCCTTCCCGCGGGTCGGCCTTTTCGCGCAGCACGGCGGCGTGGAGGATCGAGACGTCGTGCGCTTCGTCCCGGTCCTCGAGGTGGCAGAGGCTGCGGACCGGTCCCGCCATGGCCGGCGGTTGGAGGTCAGGGTTCATTTTGCTGGGGCGCTGGCGGTGGTCGCAGCGGCCTGATTGGTTCCAGCGGCGGGGGCATTGGTGCCCGAGCCAGGCGCGGCGCCGGGGATTGGCGCCTCCGGCAAGGGCACGTCGGACTTGAGGCTCAGCAGGTAGGCCACGAGGGCTTTGGCGTCGCGGGTCGGCACGATTTCATAGCCCGGTGGTGGAGCGAATTCCCCGACGAGCTTGAGTGCGTCGGGCGACGGGTGGTGACCGATCCGGCGTTGCTCGAACAGGAACGGGAACGGGGGCATGATCGAGCCTTTGGAGGTGATCTGGGGGTTGTAGAGGTGCTGGTATTGCCAATCGAGGCTGGTCTGGCGCTCGCCGATGTTGGTCAGGTCCGGCCCGGTGCGCATGGTGCCGAGCATGACGGGCTTGTCATAAATATAATCGCGACTGACGCTGCGGCGCTTGCCCCAGCCGCGCTTGATGTCGGATCCGAAATCCGCCGGGCGGACCTGCTGGCTGTGGCAGTAGATGCAGCCGTTGGCGCGATAGACCTGGAGGCCCTCCAGCGCCAAACCCGAGCGGGGCAACGGATAGAATTGGCCGGTTGCCTCCAGCTTCACCGGCTCCAGTCCGCCGAACTGCAACTGCGGCATCAGGACCAGCCCGCACCACGAGCTGGCCAGCGTGAAAAAAATCCCCAGGAACAGCAGCGGGCCGTATTTCATGAGGCGACCCCCGCGGCTTCCGGTTTCGTGCCGGCCAGGATCAGCGGCGTCGGCTGCCGGTACGGTCCGAAACAGCGGGCCAGGATCCAGATGAAGTTGACCAGGAACGCGAGGTGGCCGGCGGCGAGGATGAATCCTGAGAAACTGCGGATTTTAAGGTAGGGCACGGTCATCTGGACGATTTTCAGGAACGGCACGTCAGGGTTGTTGAGTTCAAAACCCTGCAGCAGACCGCCGATAGTCAGATCGACGATGTAGATGCCGATGCCGATAGCGGTTCCCCAGAAGTGAAGCGAGATCAGTTTGGCCGAGGGCCACTCGCGTTGGGTCAACCGCGGCATGATGTAGTAAATGGAACCGAACATCGCCATGGTGAAGAAGGCGTACATCCCGAGGTGCGCATGGGCGATGGTATTGTGGGTGAAGTGCGAGATTTTGTTCACCGATCGCAGGGCGAGGGCGACGCCCGTGAGGCTGGCGGCGGTGTAGCTGATGGCGCCGAAGACGATGAACCGGAGGGTCGGGCTGTATTTGAGTTTCGCGAAATGGCCGACCATCGTCAGGTGATGATTGATGGCGGTGGTGACGACCGGGATGATCATCATCACGCTGGCGACGATGCTGACCGTGATGAGCCAGGCCGGGAGCGGCCCGCCGATGAGGTGGTGCATGCCGTTCCAGTTGTAGAATAGCGCCAGCGACCAGAACCCAAGCACGGAGAGGTAATAGCTGTGAATCGGGCGGCCGATGACCTTCGGGATGAAATAGTAGATCGCCGCCAGGCCGATCGGTGTGAACCACAGGCCCAGCACGTTGTGCGCGAACCACCAGTTCACCGCCGCCTGCGTCGCCCCGCGGATCGGGTCGAGCACCAGGAGCATGTTCGCCACCGAATAGAGCCAGGGGAACCAGAACAGCGCCGCCAGCAGATACCACTGCGACACGTAAAGGCTTTGCTCGCGCCGGAACCGGAAGGTGATGATCGCCCAGACCGCGATCAAGGCGTAGGCGGCGAACAGGATCGGGCTGGCGTAGCCGGGGAATTCGAGCCACTCGATGCCGGTGCTGTCTCCGGCCAGAATCCCGCCCACCCCGAGCAGCACGCCGAGGTTCCAGAACACGGCCGCCAGCATGATGATCCAGGAGTACATCAATGGAACGCGGCACAACCGGCACATCAGCCAGAGGGCGACCCCGATGGCGGTTTCCGAAGCGAAGCCGTAAACGACAGTGTTCAGATGCGCGGGGCGCACGCGTCCGAAAGTGAGCCAGGCCGAGTTGGCCAGGAAATCGGGCGAATGCATCTTCCACGAGGCGATCAGGGCG
>JAGWYX010000735.1 GCA_018969165.1 Verrucomicrobiota bacterium | reverse complement strand
GGGATTTGCCGGAGTTACGGTGAGGGGGCAAACGGCTTCGTCCCGGGCGAGGGCGTCGGCGCGGCGATTCTCAAACCGCTGTCGCGGGCGCTGGCGGACGGGGACCACATCTACGGTGTGATCAAAGGGACGGCGGTCAATCACGGCGGCCGGACGAATGGCTACACGGTGCCGAATCCTTCGGCGCAAGCGGCATTGATCCGCCGGGCCTTGGACCGTGCCGGCGTCAGTGCCCGATCCATCTCTTACATCGAAGGGCACGGGACGGGCACCTCGCTCGGCGATCCGATCGAGGTCGAGGGATTGACCGAAGCCTTCCGCGCGGACACGGCCGAGTCCGGCTTCTGTCGGATCGGCTCGATGAAAACCAATCTCGGCCATCTGGAGTCGGCGGCGGGGATTGCCGCCGTGACCAAGACACTGCTGCAAATGATTCATCGGCGGCTCGTGCCGTCGCTGCATGCCGACCAGCTCAACCCGCACATCGAGTTCGAGCCTGGGCCATTCCGGGTTCAACGTTGTCTCGAGGAATGGCGGCCATCGGTGGAAGGCGAGGGCGCAACGGTGAAACGGCATCCGCGGCGGGCCGGGGTCAGTTCCTTCGGCGCCGGCGGCGCAAACGCCCACGTGATTCTCGAGGAAGCTCCAGAGCGGTCACCGAGTGAAACGGCCTTGGAGCGCCGGCTCCGCTTGATCGTTCTTTCCGCGCGCACCGAGGAGCAACTCAGAACGTACGCGGAACGGCTCGTGTCGCGCCTCGAGAGCGGTGACCCCGGTCTCGATCTGGCGGCGGTGGCCTTCACGCTCCAGGTCGGGCGCGAGCCGCAGGACGAGCGCCTGGCGTTGATTGCTTCGAGCGTGGAGGAGACCGTGGCGAAGCTGCGCGCCTTTTTGGCGGGGGCACCGGAGGGCGAAGGGTGGTGGAGAGGTCGCGCGAGCCGTCCGTCCGACGCGCTCAGAATCCTGATGGACGGCGACGAGGGTGGCGGCTTGGTGCGGCGCATGCTCGAAGCGGGCGATTTGGAGAAGTGCGCCCGGCTCTGGGTGGCGGGCGTGCCTTTGGAGTGGCTCAGGCTATATCCCAGCGGCCGGCCGAAGCGTGTGTCGCTTCCCACCTATCCGTTTAAGAAGGAACGTTATTGGATTTCGGAAAAAGCGGCGAGCGGCCGAGCACCTGCCGAGGCGTCGCCGGTTCCAACCGCGCGTCGATGGGCCAGTTTCCACCCGGTGTGGCGCAGCGTGCCGTTGGCGGCCGATGCCGGGTCAAGTGACACGACTGACCTGGTGGTGGTCACCCGGAACGAATCCTGGTATCGGGAGTTGAAGAATTGCGGGTGTTTCCAGAACGTCATTTGGGTGCGCCCCGGTGCGGTTTCTGCCGATCCGGGAAATGGCGAGTTCGAACTCCGCCTGGATGCGCCCGAGGATTTCGAAAGGTTGTGCCAGAAACTGCGAGATCGGGACCTCGCTCGTCACTTCGTGTGGTTGCCGCCGGCGCGTGAGAGCGAGAACCCCGGGGCGGACCTTGACTGGGCATTGACCGAAACCCTGCTGGGACCGCATTTGCTGATCCAGGCTTTACTTCGTCACGACGCTCAGGCTTCGCCTCGATTAATTTTCACGACGGCTCGCGATCGTGGCGGGATCGATCCCCGTCATGGGCTGATGGCGGGTTATATCAAGGCGCTCCGTCTCGAGCATCCATTGGTGGACGCCCGTTGGCTCTCCTTGGGTCAGATTGAGGGCGGAGCACTGAGCCGAATCCTGGCGATGGAATTTCGCGCCGCGCCCTCCGTTGGAACGGAGGTTCGATACGAAGGCAGCAAACGATTCGTCCGTGAAATGGAAATCTGTCCAACGACCGTCGGCGGTGAAGGGGTATTGCGTCCGGGCGGTCGCTACCTGATCACCGGCGGTGCGGGTGGGCTCGGAATGATCTTCGCCGATTACTTGGTCAAGACCTTCAAGGCAAAGTTGATCCTGGCAGGGCGATCGGCTTTGAGCCCGGAGAAGCAGTCGTGGCTTGATCAATCGAAGTCGCTCGGCGGTGTGGTGCGCTACGTGAAAGGCGACGTGGCGGATCGCAATCAAACGGCGGAAATGGTGAGGGAGGCCAACGCGGCGTTCGGTGGTCTGGACGGTGTCATTCACGCCGCCGGCGTTCTCGAATACGGTCGATTGGCCATTCGCGAACCGGCGGCCATGCGGCGGGCCCTGGCGGCCAAGGTGGACGGGACAGTTTGGCTGGATGAAGCGACGCGCGACCTTAAACTGGACTTCTTCGCTGTGTTCTCGTCGCTGGCCGCGGTGGTGGGCGTCTCCGAGGCCTGCGATTACGCGGCGGGGAACGCTTTCCTCGACCATTTCGCGATCTGGCGTGAGGAGCTGAGGGCGGCAGGCAAGCGCCAGGGCAAGTGCGTTTCGATCAACTGGCCGCACTGGCGGGACGGCGGCATGAAATCTAGCGACCCGGCCGTGGCAGCCAACTGGGAGCTGTGGGCCCGACGCGTGCAGGGACTGGAGCTGCTGGCGACGGCGTCGGGGATCGAGGCGTTTGTCGAGGCCTTGCGTGGAAGCGAACCGCAGCGATGCGTGGTTGAAGGTGATTTGACCAAGGCAGCCGCGATGCTCCGGCGGGCCCCAGGAGCCAGCGCCGTTGACGCGACGAATTCGACGACGACCAAGCATGACTGGCGCGACAGCTTGGAGGCGGACTTGATCCGGCTGGTGGGCGAGTTACTTAAAGTGAAACCGGAGGACGTGGACTTCGAGGCGAATCTCAGCGAGTTCGGTTTCGACTCTCTCACATTGAAAGCCTTGGCCGATCGGGTTAACCGGTTGTTTGGCCTCGCCCTCATGCCGAGCCTGTTTTTCTCCCATCC
>JAGWYX010000734.1 GCA_018969165.1 Verrucomicrobiota bacterium | reverse complement strand
AAGATCGGCCCCTGTCAATTCAAGAAATCGTCCGGCCTGCGACCGGTCGCGCCCCCTCCCGACTCCGGCATTCCAGCGCGAGCAACTCCAGCCTTCCCGAAAGCAGTCGCCCCGCTAAACTCCCCGGCGTGAACCCGAACCTGACCTTGTGCCCGGACCGGTCCCGGTGCCGCGGATGCATCACACCGTCGCCATCGCCACAGTAACCCTGACCGCGCTGCTGGCCGGCTGCGCCGTTCCCGGCCGCCCTGCCGCCCGGCGGGCGCGCCAGAGTCGCCGTTTCATCGGGCTGACCGACTTCTCGAACTTTCAGCTCTCCCGCGATCAGGCCTCGGGCGCGGCCACGCTCACCTCGCCCGAGATCGACCCGCGCCTTGGGTGGACCGAGTTGGTAGTATCCTGGAACATGCGCGCCGCCGACGCCGGATTGCGGGTCGAAGTGCGCGCGATTTATCCCGACCACCGCACCCGCTACTACATCCTGGGCCGCTGGTCGGCCGACCCGACCCGGCATCCGCGCGAAAGCGTCAACGGCCAGCGCGATGCCGATGGCGAAGTCAAGACGGACACCTTGGTCCTGACAGGTCCCGGGGCGCGCATCCAGGCGCGGTTGAGTTTCACCGGTCACACGGCGGCGGCGCGATCCGCTTTGAAATTCCTCGGCCTCTCCTTCTGTGACAGTCGAGCGTCCGAGCCGGCGCGGCCACCCAATCGTCTGGCCTGGGGTAAGAGCCTGCCGGTCCCCGAACGTTCCCAGCTCGATTACAGCCGCGGCCGCGACTGGTGCAGCCCCACCTCGGTCTCGATGCTGCTGGCCTATTGGGCGAAAGTGCTGCACCGGCCGGACCTGGAGCGGGACGTGCCGGAGGTCGCCGCCGGCGTGAACGACCCCAACTGGCCCGGCACCGGCAACTGGCCTTTCAACACTGCTTACGCCGGCGGTTTCAAAGGTATGCGCGCCTACGTCACGCGGCTGGGCGACGTCTCCGAACTCGAGGATTGGATTGCCGCCGGCGTGCCGGTCAGCGTCTCGGTTTCGCCAGGCGTGTTGAACGGAAGACCCGACCTGCCTGACACCGGACACCTCGTGGTCTGCGTCGGGTTCACTCCCGACGGCAACCCGATCATCAACGACCCCTGGGCGCGCCGGTCCCAAGGCCAGCCTGTCCGCCGGGTTGACCAGCGGCAAAACCTCGCCGCGGCCTGGCGTCGGTCCCACCGCACCGCCTACCTGATTTATCCGACGGACTGGCCGATCCCCGGTAATCGCCGCGGGCACTGGGAAGGTCCCGACCCCACGCGCTGAGAAATGCTCGGCGTAATGTCTGAGCCCACCCAGGCGCGTAGAGCCGATGGACGCTTCCCTTACGGGCGTGGACGGAGCAACGCGCCCTCCCTACCATCTCCAAAGATTGAATTCCGTTCCGAGAGCAAGCGTGGTCTGGTAGACTCGGGTCGATGACCAAAGCGAGCGCGATATTCCTGGGCTTTTTCAGCCTGTTTTGGACGGCGCTGGTCGGGGCCTTCGATTACGGGGTGGTTGGCAGCCTGGTGCGCCAAGTGCGCGCGGCGGATTATCCGACCACCCCGGGCCGGATTACGCGGAGCGAGATCACCCACCGCCGGGGCTCCAAAGGCGGCACGCTCTACGGTGCGCGCCTGATCTACAGCTACCAGGTCAACGGGCATAACTACGCCGGCAGCCGGTACCGCTATCCCCAGGCCGGTTCGTCGGATTATCCGTGGGTGGCCCAACTCGTCGCCGCGCATCCCCTCGGGGCCCAGGTGACCGTGCATTACCGACCGGAGCAACCCGCTGACGCGATCCTGGCTACCGGCATCGAGGGCGGTGACTTGGCGCTGCTGCTCTTCATGCTGCCGTTCAACCTGCTCGGCTTGGGTCTCTGGGCGGGGCTGATCGCTTGGGGGCTGACGGCCGGTCGATCATCGCCCACCGGCGGCGCGCCGGTGTTGCAGCGCGGGTATCGGACGCACGTGCGGTTGAGCCCGGTTTCGCCAATCTTGGTCGCCGGCAACGTCACCGCAGGGGCTGCCTTTGTCGCGATCCTGATCTTGGGCGCCAGCACGCGGTTCCACCCTTCCCTCGACGCGGCGACCGGAACATGGGCGGTGGTTCTTGGTTCCGGCGTGGGCGTTTACCTTTGGCGCTGGGCCCGAGTCCGCGCCGGGCTCGAAGACCTGGTGATCGATGACACTTCGCAGACGCTGCTGCTGCCGATGACGTTCGGCCGCAAGCGCCGGGTGGCGATTAACCTGGCCAACGTGCTGGCCGTCGAGGTCCGGCAGACGACTCAACGCAGCTCCAAAGGTGGCACGCGTTGCCTCTTTGCGCCGACCTTGCTCCTGCGCGATGCCGAGCCCGACCACGCGAAGCTGTCGAGCTGGTCTAATCAGACGAAGGCGGAGACCTTCGCGGCCTGGCTGCGGCAACGCCTGGGTCTGGCGCCCGACCCGGCCCGGTGATGCGAACCAGCGTCCTGGAACCGGTAAATTGGCGAGCGCGCCGACGAAGGCCGGTTTCCCGCCCCGCGCGCTCAGGTTTGGGAGAATCCATGCGGTGGCGGCGAAATTTGCGAACGTGGATTGCGAAGTGAAAAACATCACCTGAGGAAAGGTTTTATCCGGTCGAGGTCCTGTTGGTCGAAAGACCGTAGTGTGCCGGCCATCTCATCCATGATACCGACGCTTGAGTAGTAATAGCCGTCGGCCCTGATCATCAGAAGCGTGTCCACCTGGGGACTGACCGGTGTCCTCTCGGCCACAATCGGTTGTCCGGCGGGGACATTCATCTCCGTGGCGATGAGTTCGTGCAAGCGGCGGCGTGCCTCGCGCCGCACCACGTCGATGGTGGTGCGGCGGGTA
>JAGWYX010000733.1 GCA_018969165.1 Verrucomicrobiota bacterium | reverse complement strand
ATTGTCTCACGGCGGGCCGATGATGTGGTTGCTGTTGCTGGCCGGCGCGGTGGCCATCGTGGTGTTCATCGAACGGTTCCTGCACTACCACCGCGCCCAGATCAACTCGACCGAGTTTCTCAGCGGCGTGCGCAATGTCTTGAAACGCGAGAACGTCGTCGAAGCCATCTCGATTTGCGACGCCACACCGGGGCCGGTGGCGCGCCTGGTCAAAACCGCGATCCTGAACCGGGACCGCGGCCGGGACGGCGTGCGCGAGGCGCTCGAGGACGCCGGGCTGGTCGAGGTGCCGCGCCTGGAGGAAAAACTCAACGTCCTGGCCACGTTGGCGCAGGTCGCCCCGTTGCTGGGGCTGCTGGGGACGGTGACCGGTTTCATCCGTATCTTCATGGTCCTGCAGAGCGAGGGGCTTTATGCGCACATGGACCATTTCGCCCGCGGGGTCTGGGAAGCAATGATCTGCACCGCGTTCGGCCTGGCGGTGGCGATCCCCTGTTACGTCGGTTACAACTACCTCGTCAGCCGAGTCAACGCCATCGTGCTGGACATGGAACGGTCGGCGACCGAAATCCTCAACCTCGTCACCGATGCCAATGGCGGCAAACGGCCGTGAGATTTCCGCGCAACGCCAAAGTGTTCCGGGGCCAACTCGATGCGGCGCCGTTTGCGGCCCTGCTTTTCCTGCTGGTGATCTTTCTCCTCCTCAACTCGAATCTGGTCACCATCCCGGGCCTGCGCATCCAACTGCCGGACGCCCCCTTGCTGCCCGGCGTGGCCAGCCCCACGGTGGTGGTCGCCGTGGACATGCACGGTCAGTGGTATTACGAGCACCAACTCATTGCGGAGGACCCGTTGCGCGCTCGCTTGAAGGCGGCCGTGCGCGAGGCCAAGGCTCCGGTGACCCTGGTGGTGGAGGCGGATAACGCCGCAACCGTCGGCACCGCCGTGGTGCGCTTGAGCCTGCTGGCCCGCTCGGCGGGAATCCATGACGTGTTGCTGGCCACGCGTGAAAAGGTCTTTTCCGGGCCGGCCCCCGCCGCGGGCCGCGCCCCCGCGCCATGATCCGCGATTCGAACCAGTGGCGCCTCGGCCGCTGGGCCGCCTCCATCGGGCTGGTCTGCGCCATCCAGATCGGCCTGCTCTGGTCGCTTTCCGACCCCGCGCTGGTCGCCGTCCGCCGTCCGCGGCCGGGACCGGATTTGGTCTTGATCGCCGGCACCGCGGCCGACGCGGAGCTTCATCGCTCCGCTCGCTTTGGCGACCCGACGCTCTATGCCCTGGCGGATCAACGCGGCTTTTCCGGCCCGGTCTGGTGGGAATTCCCCCGGCCACGACCGCACCTGGCCGAGTGGCGGGAGGCGGACAGTTGGCTGGCGCCGCAATTGGACCGCTGGGGGACCGATTTCCGGCAGTTGGCGCGCTCCAACTCAGCACCGGCCCTGCCGATCATGGACCAGCCCGCGGTGCGGCTGAACTCCATCCCGGTCGCGCCGGGCTTGCTTGCCTCGGAATCAAGCCTGCAGATCGAGGGCCCCTTGCGGGGGCGCAAGCTGCTCACCCCGCTGGAACTTCCGACCTGGCCGGCGACGGAGTGGCTCACCAACACCATCGTTCGAGTGGCGGTGAGCGGGGCGGGCAAGCCGGTGTCCGTGGTGTTGGAGGAGCGGAGCGGGGCTCGAGAAGCGGACCAGCGCGCGTTGGAGTTGGCCTGGCAGGCGCGGTTCGGGCCGCTGCCCGGCTCGGCTTTGCCGCCGCCCTTGGAGTTGGCGCCACGCACCTGGGGACGGCTGGTGTTCCAATGGCGCGTCCGGGAGCCGGAGCGCGCGTCCAAGACGCAACCCCGTTGAATGCCCTGGTCATGGCTCCCGACACGCTGATCATTGCGTACACCGTTTCTTTGCTTGCGGCCTTTTCCGGGCTGGGCCTATATTCCCATTTTCTGCGCCGCCGGTTCGAGCCGACGCCGACGGAAGACCGGATATTCCGGTGCAGCACATGCGCGTTTGTTTATACCGACGACGCGGATGTGGACCGCTCGCGGTGCCCGCAGTGCGGGACCGTGAATGAGAGCATTCAGTTCTGAGCCGTGGCCGGTTCGCCCGCGCGCGGCCCCGGATCCCGTCCGTCGGCGCTGACGATCAAAAACCAATTCGAGTATCGAGCTTATGGGAATGTGGATTGGCCGCAACCGAAAGGCCCGCGTCACCTACGGGTTTGACGAGATCGCCCTGGTGCCGGGCGATGTCACCATCAACCCCAGCGAGGTGGACACGCGCTTTCAAATCCCCTGTCCGGACGGCAACCTGATCACCCTCAAAATCCCCATCATCGCCAGCGCCATGGACGGGGTCACTGACGTGCGCTTTTGCATCGAGATGGACAAACTCGGCGGCCTGGGGGTCATCAACCTCGAAGGCGTTCAGACCCGCTACGAAAACCCGGAGGAGGTGCTGGACCAGATCGTCAAGGCCGACAAGACGGAGGTGACCGAGTTGATCCAGAAGATTTACACCGAGCCAATCAAAGAGAAACTAATCGTCAAGCGCATCCAGGAATTGAAGAAGGGCGGCGGACTGGCCGCGGTCAGCTCGATCCCGCAGAAGGCCGAGGCCTTCGGGCCGATTGCCCAGGAGGCTGGCGCGGACGTATTTGTCGTCCAATCCACCGTCTCGACGGTGCGCCACGTTTCCACCGAGTATAAATCGCTCGACCTGGGGGCGTTGTGCAAGGGCTTGCGCATCCCCGTCATCGTCGGCAACGCGGTCACCTACAAGGTCACGCTCGAACTGATGGCCTGCGGGGTGGCCGGCGTGCTCATCGGCGTCGGCCCGGGGGCCGCCTGCACCAGCCGGGGCGTGCTGGGTCTGGGCGTGCCGCAGGTCACCGC
>JAGWYX010000732.1 GCA_018969165.1 Verrucomicrobiota bacterium | reverse complement strand
GCCTTGCGCGCCCGATGGCGGGAGTGCCTCAGCCGCCTGGTTTCGCCGCACTTTACCGGGTGGTGGGGCCGCGCGGCTTACCGATTGCACGGCCGTCACTGGCAGGCGGCCGGCGATATTCGACTGCCGGAATTGCAACGTGTGTGTGTGATTCGCTTTGACGGGCTGGGCGACCTGGTGACCATCACGGGGTTTCTCCGGGAGTTGCGTCGTTCGGCGCCCAGGGCGCGAATCACGCTGGTGGTCCGCGCCGAGTGGCTGGACCTGGTGCGCGAGTGTCCGCACGTGGACGAGGTGCTGGGCCTGCGGCTGCTTCCGCATCGGCGCTTTGCCGAGTTGCGTTGGCATTGGACGGCGGTCCGGTTCTGCGCGCGGCACTTGTGGCCGCGGCGGTTTGACGCCGTCCTGGTGCCGCAGACACATTTCTATTTCTTCGAGACTCGGCCGATGGCGTTGCTGGCGCTGAGCCCGCGGCGGGCGGGCTGGAGCGATCCGGCCGAGGCCCGGACGGAGCGGGAAGTGCAGGCCCTGGAGCTGTTCACGCAGGTGGTGGCGCTGCCGGCCGGTTGGCATGAAGTGGAGAAGGGCTACGCCTTTCTCGAACGGCTCGGCGGTCAGGTCCGGCAGCGCCAGCTCGAGTTGTGGTGGAATGCGGCCGAAGAGCAGGCCGCCGCCGCCACGGCGGCGCAACTCAAGGCCGGGGCCAGGCGGCTGGTGGCCCTGGGAATCGGGGCTTCGCACTCGACGAAGGTCTGGCCGCTGGACCGTTTCGTCGAGCTTGGCGGCTGGCTGGCCGCCGACCTCGGCGCGAAAGTGGTTGCCATTGGCGGAGCGGATATGGCAGAAAGCGGCCAGAGCATGGTCGCGCGCCTCCAAAACGTGGCCTCCGACATGACGGGAAAACTCTCCGTCCGACAAACCGCCGCCCTGCTGTCCCGGTGCGACCTGTTCGTGGGTAACGATTCCGGCCCGATGCACCTGGCCGCCGCCGTGCAGTTGCCCGTCGTGGAAATCTCCGGCTGCCCGGCGCAGACCCCGGCGCGGGATCCCGGCTCACCGCTGCGCATGGGGCCCTACTGCCGTCGCCGGGCCATTCTCCAACCCGAGTCACGCGCGCCCGGGACCGGGTTTTGTGTTGAAGCCGTGACCGTCGAGCAGGTCAAGAGGGCCGTAGCCGGCCTGCTGGGCGAGCCGGCTTGCGCGCCTTAACCTGACCGTGCGCTGGCCGTTCCAACATTGGGTTGACCAACTTCGCAATGCCCGGCGATTGCGCCCGCTCAAGACCGTCGTTACCGCGGTGCGCATCCGCGGGCTCGAGCTGCGGATCGCCGACTTCGACGCGTCATGCGTCGTCAAGACGGTGCCCGAGGAGTTGGCCGCCGACGCGTATCAATTCGAGGTCATCCCGTTCCAACCCGGGGACATCGTGCTGGACGTCGGGGCCAACGTGGGCATCGCCTCGATTTACCTGGCAAAAAGACAGCCGCAAATCCGCATCCACGCCTTCGAGCCGGTGCCGGAGAACTATCGGCACTTGACGCGCAACCTGGAGCGCAACCAAGTTCGGAACGTGGTGGCACACCACCTGGCCGTGACGCGGGACGGCCGCCGGTTTCCGATGCTGGCGCATTTTCACTCGAACAGTGGTTCGGCCAGCGGCTGCTACCAGGACCTGCGCGCCAACGGCTGCTGCCACTACGAAGTCGCCTCGACGACCCTGGATGCCATCTTCGCCGACCACGGCATCGACCGCTGCCGGCTGTTGAAGATCGATTGTGAAGGCGCCGAGCACGAGATACTCCTGAACACGTCGGTGCTGGGCCGGATCGAGTGGTTGTCCGGTGAATTCCACCTCAACGCCGGCCTCCAACGGGCCGGTTACTCGCCCCAGAACCTCGAGGCGCATTGCCGCAAGTTCATCGCCGCCGACAAGCTCAAGGTCCACCCCTTGCGCATCCCGGATTGAACCTGGCGCGGCACCTCTCGCCCGGAAGCTCAATGGTCTTGCGCTTGCTCACTTGCCCAATCACTCGACCTTGACCTGGCCATGAAGATCAGCGCGCTCATTCACACACGCAACGAAGAAGCCAACCTGGCCGATTGCCTCAAGTCAGTGGCATGGGCCGACGAGGTCGTGGTGGCGGACATGGCCAGCACGGACCGGACGCGGGCGATCGCCCAGGAACACCAGGCCCGCGTCCTGGAAGTGCCCGTGGTGCCGTACGTGGACCTGGTCCGCAACCAGGCGGTCGCGGCCTGCCAGGGCGACTGGATCCTGGTGGTGGACGCGGATGAGCGCATCCCGGGGGAGTTGGCGAGGCGAGTGCGAACGCTGGCGAGCGCGAACCAGGCCGAGGTTTACGCCCTGCCACGAAAGAACTATTTCCTGGGAGTCTGGCTGGAACACGGTTCCTGGCCGGATTACCAGACCCGGTTCTTCCGCAAAAACGCCGTGCAGTGGACCGGCCTGGCCCACGAGCCACCGCGCATGAAAGGCAGATTCGAGGAATTCCCAGCCGATCCCCAAGCGGCCCTGGAACATTTCGGCGATGGCAACGATCTGCCGCGGCTGGTCCAGAAATTCACGCGCTACAGCCCACTGGACGCCCAGCGCCTGGCGGCGCAGGGTCACCCGCCCATCTGGCCGTTTGTGCTGCGCCGCCCGCTGGGCGAGTTTTATGGGCGTTACATCACCGAGCAAGCCTGGCGCCACGGCATGCATGGCCTGGTCTGGAGCCTGTTGATGGCCCAATACCAACTGCTCGTGGCCGCGCAGTACTGGGCCGTGCATCAGGCCGCGGACCCGACGGTCTTGTCGGCGGCGCAACTGCGGCGCGGAGTGTGGTGGGAACTCTGGCGCTGCGCCATCAAATGGCTGCGCCGCAACCG
>JAGWYX010000731.1 GCA_018969165.1 Verrucomicrobiota bacterium | reverse complement strand
TCTCGTTCGGGAACGCCGAGTTGAAATGCAGGCTCAGGAACAGGTCGGCCTTGACCTGCTCGGCCAACGCCACGCGGTTGGAAAGCGAGAGGTCGGTGTCGTTGGTGCGCGTCAGGATTACCTTCCAGCCGTTGGTGACGAGCAGGGCCTGCAAACGGGTGGCCCAGTCCAGCGTGTATTCCTTTTCGAAATGATGGCCCAGGAGGCTGCGGGCGCCGCTGTTCTCGCCGCCGTGACCCGGGTCGATCACCAAGACCGGGCCGGCGCCCGTCAGACCATTGGTGTTTGACAACAGCGGGGCAAACGTCTTCTGGGCGTCCAGGGCATGCACGTACGGTTCTCCGTCGATCCACTGGGGAGGGAAGCCGAGCCAGAACTCCAGGCCGTCCCAGGAGGCCAGGCGGCTGCCGAGGTTGATCGTGAGCGTCCCGCGGGGGGTGAGCAGGTCGTAGCGTTTGCTGCCAGGCGGGGCCTCGGCCCGTGGGACCGGCAAACCGCTGGTCCGGCACCAGCGCGGCCAGGAAATCCATTCATTGACCACCGCATTGGTACTGGGGCGTGGCGCCGGCGGTGCCGCCAGACGGGGCAACGGGGCCGGGACGCGGTTGGTCGAGGCGGGAGTCGCCGGCGTCGGAAGTGCCGGCGGGGCGGGCGGCAGCTCCGTAATGCGCTCGAACCGCACCGGGGCGCTCCGACACCCGACCAGCACGGCGACCGCCATAGTTCCCGGCAATAGCTTCCAACCACGCAATCGCCATCTTGTACTCGAGATCGGTCGCGAACTCAAGAACGGGAACGCGCTTGCTCAAGCCGTGCCGCGCCGCCATAATCCGTGGGAATGCAATCAGTCGGTTGGTTGGGGTGAAAATCCTCGTCGCCATCACCGGTGCCAGCGGCGCCCGGTATGCCCAGCGCCTGCTCGACCAACTCGATCCGCGCGAGCACGAGGTGCACGTGGTCCTCAGCCATTACGCCCCGGCCGTCCTGGCCCAGGAATTGCCGGGCGGACTGCGCCTGCGCGACGGGGTGCAGGCCCATGGTTTGAGAAGCATGAATGCCCCCTTTGCCAGCGGGTCCAATCCGCCGGACGCGATGGTCGTGATCCCCTGCACGATGGGCACGCTGGGCCGCATCGCCCACGGGCTGAGCGACGACGTCCTGTTGCGCGCCGCGGACGTGACGCTCAAGGAGCGCAAGAAGCTGATCCTGGTCCCGCGCGAGACGCCGATCAATCTGGTGCATCTGAAAAACTTCGAGTTGTTGTTGCTGGCCGGCGCGACGATCCTGCCCGCCAACCCGACGTTCTACACCAACCCGCAAACCATCGATCAAGTGGTGGATACAGTGGTGGCTCGCGTGTTGGACCACCTGGGGGTGCCGCAGCGGCTGGTCGAACGATGGGGGGAAGAGGCGGAGTGAACGCGGAACTGGTTCCTCGTCCGTCCTCCCTCCTTTCGGTTCTGAAAACCTGGGGCGCTTTTGTCCGCTTCTCCCACACCGTCTTTGCCCTGCCATTTGCCCTGGCGGCGATGGTGGTCGCGGCGCGCGATCAGGGCGGTTGGCCGGGTGGTCGGACCTTCGCCTTGATCCTCCTGGCCATGGTCTCGGCCCGCACCTGCGCCATGACCTTCAACCGCATCGCCGACCGCGAGTTTGACCGGTTGAATCCGCGGACCGCGATGCGCCACCTGCCAACCGGCCGGGTCTCGCTGGCCGGCGCCTGGACACTTTGGTTCCTGAGCGCCGCCGGGCTGGTCAGCGCGGCTGGCTTGTTGAACCGCTTGTGTCTCTTCCTGTCGCCCGTCGCCCTGGTCGTGATCTGTTTCTATTCCCTGACGAAACGGTTCACGCCGTACACGCACTTCTTTCTCGGCCTGGCGCTGGCCCTGGCGCCGATCGGCGCGTGGCTGGCCGTGCGTGGCAATTTCGCCTGGTGGCCGCTGCGGGACGGCGCGGTGCTGCCGCTGTTGTTGGCGGCGGCCGTCATCTTCTGGCTGGTCGGGTTCGACATCATCTACGCGCTGCAGGACTACGAGTTCGACCGCCGGCACGGGCTGCACTCGTTGGTCGTGGCCTGGGGGCCGCGCAACGCCCTCAAGGCCGCTTTTCTTTCGCACATGCTCATGTGCGAGTTGCTGGCCGTCTTCGGGCTGCTGGCCCGGTTTCGGATTGCCTATCTCGTCGGGCTGATCCTGATCCTGCTGAGCCTGCTGCTCGAGCATTGGCTGGCCCGGCGGCGCAGCCTCAAATGGATCCACACCGCCTTCTTCCGGCTCAATGCCCTCATCAGCGTGATTTTCCTCGTGGTCACCGTCGCCGAGGTGGTCTTTCACAGCGGGTTCAAGTTGCGGTAGGCGCAGTTTTTGCTTTAAAAAGCGGCAAAATCGTCTTAGGCTGGTTCAACGAATGCTTGCGACAGCGACCCGTCAAAAGAAACAGGTTTCCCGGGGCGGCTTGGAAGCGGCCGACCGGTTGCTCAAAGCCGTGAAGGAAAAGCTGATCCGTGAGAAGGGCAAAATTGATTACGCGGTGCTGAGGCGCACCGGGTATAGCGAGGATTTGATTGCGCGCTTGAAGCAGATCTGAGGTTATTCGTTTCGCCGCATTTTCATAAACTCCGACACGGAGATCTCCAGCAGCGGCGCGAATTCATGCGCTCGTCTCAGCGCCTCCCGGTAACTCAAACAGCCGCTGACGATTCGCACGATTTCGATGGTGGTCATGCCGCTTTCTTTTGCCAACCGCACCACCTCTTCCGGCGGCGCATACCGCAACGGATGCTCCTCTTCCATGCCTAAATCAGCCCCACCTTGGTCAACGTGTCCGCGAGTTTATTCCAACCGGTTCGTGAGACGGCATCGGTTCGAGGTGTCACGGGTCTAACATCTGCA
>JAGWYX010000730.1 GCA_018969165.1 Verrucomicrobiota bacterium | reverse complement strand
GACCTCGTGATCGCGGTCACCTATTCCCAGTCGCCAACCAACACCGTCGCGGGCCAGGCTCTCACCAGCCCGTTCTCCAACGCCATCCGCGTCGCGCAGGCGACTCTGCCGCCGCTGCTCATCACGTCGGTTACCCTGAGCAATGCCAACCTCGTCCTCAGTTGGATCAACGGCGCTCCTCCCTTCCAGATTCAGACCAAAACCAACCTCAGCGACGCCGCCTGGCAGACCGTTTCCACGCTGACAAATCAAAACACCGCAAAGATTCCGGTCACTGGCCAATCCACTTTCTATCGAGTCCAAGGCCAGTAGCACGACTTGTCACTCGGCCTTTGGCGCGAAAACTGGTCCCAACGGAATGTCAAAAACCGGCGCTCAAGAACGGGGCCGGCCGGTCACAATCCGCAGCGTCTCCTGCAACAGTCCCAGGAAGGTCGGCCGCTTCTTCTGGAGCGTCTCGACCTTGCCCGGCAGGGGGTCGCAACGGCCGCTGCACGCGGGACATAAATGCAGGACCGCGCCGCCCACCCGTCGCAGCTCGCGGACGCATCCGTCGCAAAAGCAAAGATGGCATTGCACGCACTCGAAGACCGCGGCGACGTCCGCGTGGTTCAAGCAGGCCGGCGCGCCGTCCGGGAGCAGCGTGGGCGTCGGGGGCGCCTCGAAGCGCACCTCCGGGATGGCAATCTCCGCCTGCGCCGATTCCAGCACCAGGTCGAGCTTGCCCAACCGCAGCGAGTGGCCCGGCTCGAGAACCGATTGCTGAATGGGCTGACCGTCGATGAACGTGCCGTTGGTGGACTGGAGGTCCTTGATGGTGACGGTCTCATTCAACCAGGTAATCTCGCAGTGGTGACTCGAAATGGTCGGATGTTCGAGCGTGAAATCGTTGTCCGCAGCGCGGCCCAAGCGGTTCGTGCCCAGTTTCAGTTCGATCACCTGAACGGGCAGGCCCGCGGACTGGATGGACAACCTGGCCATAGTTTCTTTCCTTCCTCGGATTCGGCCGGACAAAGAGTTGCCTACACCCGGAACGGGACTCTGTCAACCACGGCCCGCGGCGGGCAGCGTCCAAATTTCGGAGCGCAGCTCTAAGAGCGGCAGCACAGCGGTTTCAAAATCAAGCCGCGGCGAGTCACAGACTCGCGCTCCAACCGCAAATTCGGACACTGCCCCGCGGCGCGCAGAAGAAACGGACGAAGGCAAAGGCGCAGTAGTCGTCGGATGCCTGTCGCTCAGGAACGGAGGGACATACCACCCCCATGGGCCGGTCATCCTTGGCGAAACCGCTGGCGGGTACATCCCGGTTTCTTGCCGGCGCCGCCGGAAGACGAATCCCAACGGGATTCCAATTATTCAGCCCAGGGTTGCCGAGTCCGCGAGGCTACCCTGGGTCAACCGTCACCCATTGCTGGTCTACCCCAACGGGGTTGGATCGGGGCGGCAACCCTTTCCGGGTTGACCGTTGTTTGGGGGCGGTGAGCCCGGGGTCGGCGATGCAATCCCTTTGGGCTCGCGGGCCGGTGCGTGGTGACGCCGAACCGCAATCAATAGATATCCACCCTGCGCGACAGCCGCATTGAGATTCTGCTCGCTGCGGTCGCAACCTCGGCGTAGCATGGTCGTGAAATGTTCGACAATTCCAAGATCGCAAACCGATTTCATCCGAGCGAGAGACTTGTCGTCTTTCCTGGGGACTGCCTGGAGTTTCTTAAAAGCATTCCCGACGAGACCTTCCAACTCGTGGTGACCTCGCCGCCTTACAATCTAGGAAAGGAGTACGAGCAGCGGATTGACCTGGAAGCGTACGTCGAACAGCAGCGCTGCGTGATCCGTGAGTGCGTCCGCACGCTGAAATTGACCGGGAGCATCTGTTGGGAGGTGGGGAATTACGTCGAAAACGGCGCGATCATCCCTCTGGATGCCATGCTCTTTCCCGTTTTTGCTGAATTGCACCTGAGATGCAGAAATCGGATCGTCTGGCACTTCGAACATGGTCTTCACTGCACACGCAGATTCTCCGGCCGATACGAGAGCATCCTATGGTTCACGAAGACAGATGGGTATCTTTTCGACCTAGACTCCGTGCGCGTCCCCCAGAAGTATCCTGGAAAAAAACATTTCAAAGGGCCGAAAGCGGGAGAATATTCATGTAATCCTCTCGGAAAGAACCCTGGCGACGTGTGGATCATTCCGAACGTGAAGAGCAACCACGTGGAGAAAACGGAGCACCCCTGTCAATTTCCCGTTGAGCTTATCGAGCGTTTAGTACTGGCCCTGAGCCGGGAAGGTGATTGGGTGTTTGATCCGTTCCTCGGCACGGGGACGTCCGTGATCGCAGCGTATCGTCACCGACGCCGGGGAGCTGGTGTGGAAATCCAGGAGAGATATGTCGCCATCGCACAGGAGAGGCTAAACCGCACGCTGGAGGGCACATTGCGAGTTCGCCCCATGAATCGCCAAGTCTTCGACCCGCGGAACGCCGGCCGTGCTCTTACCACCGCGCCATGGAGCGATCCAACAGATGGGAACGTGGAACCCCGACTCTTGGAGCGGAGGGCGAAGTACAAGGCCAAGTGTCGGAAATGAGAATCACCAAGATATATTCCCATCTGAACGGCTTGGAGTTTCTGTTGGTTCACCGTAAGCATTTGTGGACGGAGGTCCAAGCTGTGATCCGCTCGGTCGATGCAGTTGCCTGTAAAACGAAGGTCAGCGAGGAGAAAACGATGAAAGGCAAGCTCCTGTTCAGTCCGAAGGATTTTAACAGATCATTCCAGCAGCTTCTGGAAGCAAACCGCTGGAGCGAGAGTCGTGTAAACTACTGGGTCACCGCAGAAGAGTGAGGTTGATTCGGCAGACTCAGACTTCCTGATCTCGCGGGAATTGATCTGAGC
>JAGWYX010000729.1 GCA_018969165.1 Verrucomicrobiota bacterium | reverse complement strand
ATACTTGACTTGATGACATCAAGTTTCAAAAATCAACGCCTCTAGCGACAGAGCGGCGAGTCTTGAGAACACCGCGTCGCCCTTCGGCAGGTTCGCTCGGACAAATCGGTCCAAGGAATTGATCGGCTTTGTCCGAGTTGATCCTGGCCACCCTGAGGTTCGAAATTCTTGGCCCGAGGGCCAGCGAGTCGGTTGAGGCCCGATGTTCAGATTCGCCGCCAGTCCCCCTTCGCTGAGGATCGCTCACCGATCACTTGGGACCAGGAAGCGGTGTCTTCCGGCACACCGTGAGCGGCTTTCTTGCCGGAACCCGACCCGGCACCCTTTCAGAGGCGGTCCGAACTTCGGGCCTGGCGGCCCGAGGCCCAACCCGCCGGTTCGGCCACGATGTGATGCTTGCGCATCAATTGCCAGAAGGCGCGGCGGTTCTTTCCCGCGGCGCGGGCCGCCCGGCTGATGTTCCCGTTGTTCAGAGCGAGCAGCCGCCGGATACAGCCGGTTTCGAAGGCGGCAACCGCTTGTGCTTTGAGGGCTTTGAAGGTCATCTCCCCCCGCTCCACCACGGGATCGGGCAGGCAAATGTCCTGGCCAGTGATCCGTGGCTGCTCCGAGAGCAGCATGGCCCGCGTGACGATGTTCTCCAGCTCCCGGACGTTCCCGGGCCATCCATAGGCCATCAGCCTTTCCATCGCGGGCTGCGAGAGTTCCTTGACCGGGAGGGAGAAGGCCTGGGCGTGCTTGACGACAAAATGACGCGCCAGCAACGGGATGTCTTCCTGGCGCTCGCGCAGCGGCGGCAGTTTCAACGGCAGGATGCTCAGACGATAGAACAGGTCCGCGCGAAATCTCCCCGCCCGGACCATTGCCTCCAGATCGGTGTTGGACGCCGCGATGATCCGCAGGTTGGCCTGACAACTCTTCCGGGCTCCAAGCGGTCGGTATTCCTGGTCCTGGAGGAAGCGCAGGAATTTCACCTGCGTCGGCAGGGGCAAAGAGTCAATCTCGTCCAGGAACAACGTGCCCCCCTCGGCGTCCTGGATCAAACCGGCGACGGCGGAGCTGGCCCCGGTAAACGCACCCGCCGCGTGCCCGAACAACTCGTTCTCCACCAGCTCCGCCGGAATGGCGCCGCAGTTCACCGGAATAAACGGATGCTCGGCGCGCGACCCAAGATGGTGGATCGCCCGCGCGCACATCTCCTTGCCGGTCCCGGTTTCGCCCAGGATGAATACGCTCGCGTCGCAGCGGGCCAGCTTGGGTATCTGGCGGATCGCGTGGACGAAAACCGGGCTTTCCCCCAGCAACCGCCGCAAGCCCAGCTCTTCCCTCAACTCGCAATCGAGGCCCGCGCCCGCGACCGTCGAGCCGGACCAGCGCACAATCCGCGACAGCAGTTCCTCCAACCTTAAGGGTGCCAGACAAAAATCGGTCGCACCCAAGTCGAGCAACCGCTGCAGGTGAGCCGGCGACGAGTTCTCCAGGACCACCACCACGGCCAGTTCGCGGCGGTCCAGGCGGATAGCTTCAAAAAACGCCTCCACCCCGTCCAAAGTTCCGGACGGCAGGCACAGCAACACCACGTGCGGACGCACCTTCGCCACCAGACCGGCCAGATGCGTCGCATCAGAACGGGCGCCGCCCTCCAGCAGCTCCTCCCGAATTACGTCTAAATTCGCCGCCGCCTCCAGGGTGCTCTGCAAGGCGCGCCCCAACTCGCCGGCGCCGGCAAGGCAGAACTCCAGAACGGTTAGGCGGTCGGCCGCATTGCCCTGCGCCACTGCCTCGGATAGCTTCCCGCCTGCGTTGCACATAATCCCTTCATCAGTCTAATGCGATGCGCCTTGTGTCTCCACTTCTCGGCCTGGTTGTCTCCTGCGTTTGCATGGTTCATCCGGTCTGAGGCGACGCCTCGCTAGAGTCCTTGAATCTTCAATCTTGCTGCCTTCAGATCAAGCTTTGCCGCCTCTTTCGCCGCCTGCGTCTTCCGCCTCAAGGACTCTATGAGCGAGGCGCGCGCAGGAAACGGACGAAGGAAAAGGAAGGATCGAAGATGCATGACAAAGGTGTCTCGTGGTCTGAGGCGACGCCTCGCTAGGGATTGGTTTGGATAATCATCACGCGCCTGAATACCAAGCAATCTGCTCGAAAAAAAACCACCCCGGCAGTCTCTCCAGTCCAATTTGCTGCGGGGACTCTCCTATATCCGCTCCCCCTGCTCACAACAATGGGGTGAACACCCCAGCGACCGGCTCGCTCCCTACACCGCGAGCGGATGTTCCGCGCTCACCCAAGTCGGCCCGCCGCGCCTCCCCCTGCCGTGCATTCGATCTGCCGCCGCTCCGCCTAGGCAACTCAAATCACGTAGCCTTCGGCGACGGCTTCGGGCTTTTCCCTCACTTCAATCTCGACCGGCTGGATGTGGCTAATCATATACGCCCCGCGATGCGGGTCGCGTTCGACGGGTTGGGTGCGGCCGCGGGCATCGGTCGCCCGAGCCATCAGCGTGTAGCGGCCGGGCAAAGCGGGACTGCGCCAGTAATGCTCCCACAGGCGCCAGCCATAACCTGGGGCGACGGCCAGTAATTGCGCCGGCACCCAGGTCCTGGCACCGTCCATACTGAGTTCCACCTGGGTCACCTCCGATTCACCGGTCCAAGCCGCGCCGTGGATGCGGTAGAGCGAGTTGGCCGGCACCACCTCGTGCAATGCGGGACGCGAAATCTGGGCTTTGACTTCCACCTCTCCCACCGGCAGCAATTGGATCGGCAGCCCCTCTCCCCGTCCCCAATACGTGTAATCCGCGGTCTGAAAATATCCCCGGAACACCGAATCGGTCACCACGACTCGGGTGAGCCATTTCACCGACGCCATCCCATACCAACCGCTGACGACCGCACGCA
>JAGWYX010000728.1 GCA_018969165.1 Verrucomicrobiota bacterium | reverse complement strand
GGGGCCGCCACCTTTTCGCGGCTTGCGATCTGGGCCACCGGGACGGTGACCTTGACCTTCCAGGGTGTGAGGACGGTGACCTCGTTGGTGGTTTCGGCGACGACGTCGCCGGTCAGCCGGTCGCCGTTCTTGAGGTGGAGGATGAAGTTTTCAGTCCGACCAACGACCAGGGAAAGCCAGAGACAGGAGAGAATCCAGCAAGCATTGAGGCCCCGGGGCATGCTAAGGTTGGGCTGGCGCCACGGCATTGGTTCGCGGAGCGGGTGGCGGGATATCGGCGCGAGTGGGCCGGCGCGCGCCGCCGCGGACGACGATTTTGCCGTCGGCGGCCGCGCGCAAGACAGGGCGGGTCTTGGTATATTCGTAGATTTGCCGCATGACGATCTGGCCGGCAGGATTGATGACGCAGTAGCTGAAGGCGCGGGCGCCGGTCTGGTGGAGGACATGCAGGTTGCCGGCGCGGTCCAGTTGGAACTCGGGGTGGCTGAACGAGACCATGGGCGCGATCGAGGTGACGCTGAACACGCGCGTTTCGGGCAGATCGGTCACGCGGACGTAAAGCCTGGGATGGGTCAAGTAGGAGGCCTCCGAGAGGATGTATTTGCGCATCTCCGGCCGGCCATCCGGTCCGGTTGCCGAGTCGGGTACGCCGAACTGTTGCTCGGCCAGGCGGGTGCCGCGGATGATGGAGAACCGGCGGGGCGGGCTGGTGAAGTCCTGGCTCCATTGCGGGATGCGGACGACGGCCGAGAGGTCGTATTCACCCGGGGTGGACAGATCGAAGTACGGGGCGACCTCCACCCGTTTGGTGGCGACCTCGGAGGTGTCGAGGGTGAACCCGCCCAGGACTGGGGCGTCGCCCAGTTTGGTGACGATGGAGCCGTCGTGGTTGGCGATGTTGAAGCGCAACCAATCGGGGGTCAGGCCCAACTGCAATTTCTGGCCGGAGAAATTGGTGATGCGCACGATGGCCACCAGCGATTCGCTCGGCATGAACTCCTGCTGCTCGAGCGTGACCTGGACGGTCACCTGGGCCCAGCAGGCGGTGGCCGCCAGTTGCCATCCCAATGCTACCATTAAAAATCTCATCGCGGCAAACTAGATTCCTGGAGTCTTGGGAGTATTTATGCGCAGGTCAAGTTTTCCGGTCGTTCCCGTCTCCCGCGTTCGGTTCATCAAGAGGTCCCAGGAGCGCGGCGTCGGCAGGAGGGGCCAACCCAAGTTCCGTCGGGGGGTTGACGGCGGGGCGGGGCGATTTATTCAAAGTGTCGCGGGGCGCTCGGCGACGCTTCCTCCAACCGGCGGAGGACCTCGCGACAAACGGTGTCGGGCCGGATGGCGACGAGACACTCGAATGGTTTGGCATAATGACAACCGGCCTTCAGGCAGGGGGCGCAGGGAAGGGGGATTCGCAGTACTCGGTGGACTTGGCGGTAGGGCCCGGTGCGGCGCGGATCGGTGGGGCCGAACAGGGCCACCACCGGCCGCTCCAGCGCGGCGGCGATGTGCATCGGGCCGGTGTCGTTGGTGATCATCAGGTCGCAGGCACGAATCCACTCGACCAATTCGGACAACGAAGTCTTGCCAGTCAGCAGCAGGCACCGGTCGGGAGCCCCCGCGACGATGTGTTCACCCAGGGCCGCGTCTTCACCGGCGCCCACGATGGCAAAGCGCAACGCTGCATTCTCGGCGGCCAGTCGCTGGACCAGCTCGCGGAAGGCCGCGGCCGGCCAGCGCTTGTTCGGCCAGCGGGCGCCCGGGTGAAGGAGGAGCCAGCGCTGAGCGGCAATGGGCCATTTCTGGTGCAGGGCTGCCTGGACGTCGGGGCGTGGGGGCAGCCAGGTGAACCGCCAGTGGACCGGCACTTTCAGGGTGCGCAGCACCTCCAGGTACCAGTCCACCGCGTGGGTCTGGGCCGAGGGGCGAGGGACACGGATGTCGTAGCAAGCCGGGGCGCCTTCCCGGCTGTCGTCCAAGCCGATGGTCAACTGGCTGTTGGCGGCCCAGGCGAAGAGGCCGCTGCGCGCCAGGCCCTGCAGGTCAATGACCCAATCGAAACGCAAGGCGCGGATGAGACGGAGGCTTTGGGCCACCTCGTGCCAGCGCGAGGGTGCAGCCCAGCGCCGCCGATCGAAGGGAAAGATGCCGGCCAAATCCTTGTCGCCGGCCAGGAGCGGCGTCAACTCCACGCCCAACCACCAGTAGATTTCGCAGGTGGGGTCGTGAGCCTTCAGCAAGCGCAGCACCGGCAGCGCCTGGACGACGTCGCCGAGGGAACTCGGTTTAAGAATGAGAATCTTCAAGGCAACGCCGGCCGGCCGGTTTGCCGGCGGGGGCAAGGTTTGGCCGCCCGGAAGCGGTCGCCCGCCCCGCGACGGTTCGGGAGATACTCGAGTGCCCGCGAGACGGGCGGCGCCGGGTTGCGGGTCAAAAGTCCCGGCTCGATGCCAGGCCGGAGCACCGCGATTGCCGTCCGTGGAAGGCCCCGGGTGGAGGAACCCCCGTTCACCTTGGTGCGTGGGGGATTATTTGCCGACGGCGAGCCGATCGGCGAGGCGCTCGGGCAAGCCGGCGGCGCGGATTTTGGCCTGGGCCTTGGCGACATCGTAGTCCAGTCGGCGCAGCTCGATGGAGCCTTCATCCAGATCGTAGATCGCATAGGCGGCCTTGGGGTTGTTGTCGCGGGGCTGGCCGACGCTGCCGACGTTGACGAAATATTTACGGCCGGGTTCGACCTTGAATTTGGAGTAGGTCCCGCCGCGGACGACGCTGTCACGGATGAAGGCAATGGGCACGTGGGTATGGCCGAAGAAGCAGACGCTGGTATTCTGGTAGGTGAAGCTGGCGGCGGCGGCCAGCTTGTCGAAGACATAGCCCCAGCGTTGCGGTCCATCCAGCGTG
>JAGWYX010000727.1 GCA_018969165.1 Verrucomicrobiota bacterium | reverse complement strand
CCAGTGCGGCCGTGCGTGGCAATTACCACCAGGTCGGCTTCGCATTCCTGGGCTGCCTCCACGATCTCCTGCGCCGCCCGGCCGGTCCGCACCACGGTCTGGACGGCAACGGCTTCGGGGACTTCCCGGTGAGCCAAGTCGGCCAGCTCCCGTTCCGTGCCTTGGCGCAAGTCCCTTTCGAGGGCGGGGAGGTCCAACATGCCCAGCTCGCCGGCCGCCGGGTAATTGACCGGGGTGACGTGCAGCAGGACCAGGCGAGCGCCGAACTGGCGCGCAAACGAGACCGCATACTGCAAGGCCTTGTGCGCGCAGGAGGAAAAATCCGTCGGGACCAGGATGGTCTTGAGGCTGAAGTCGGCGGCCGGCACCCCCTCTCGCGCCCCGCCGGTCAGCAGCGACTCCTCGCGGGGACTCAACTCGACCACCACCCGCCCGGGTTTTGCCGTCGGTTTGATTCTCATGTCGCAATTCGGCAGCGATGGCTGCCAGTTGAGCAGAATCTCGCCATAAGTTGTTTCAACGGGAGAAATTAATCGCCCGGCCAAGCCGGCACTACACCGCCTTTGTCTTTCATCGGCCATTTTTTGCCGGCCGACCCGCCAATGAACGACCGGCCAAAACCCGGGCCGCGGGACTTGCCGCAGTGTCAATGCCGACTGCGAGCCCGTGGGAGCCGGGCGTCAGGCCCGGTGACCAGCAGGCGCAGGCTGTTGAGCACCACGATCACGGTGCTGCCTTCATGACCCAGCACGCCCAGAGTCAGGGGGATGGCGCCGAACAAGGCGCAACCCACGAGCACGACGACGGTGCCCAGCGAGATGGTCACGTTCTGGCGGATGATCCGGCGGCTGCGTTGACTGAGTTGATAGGCCGCCAAAAAGTTCTCCAGGCGGTCGTGCATCAGGACCACTTCGGCCTGCTCCAGGGCGGCATCCGAACCGCGCGCCCCCATGGCGACTCCCACGTAGGCAGCGGCCAGGCTGGGCGCGTCGTTAACCCCGTCACCAATCATCGCCACATGCCGCCGCTCGCGGCTGAATCCCGCGATGATCTGGACCTTTTCCTCGGGTTTGAGTTCGGCCCGGACGTCCTCGAGCCCGAGTTGCAGCCGCAAGTGCTCGGCCGCCGGCCGGCGATCACCGGTCAGGACCACCATCTGGAGGCCGAGCTTTCGCAGGCGCGCCACGACCGCGCTCGCCTGCGGCCGAACGTCGTCTCGGAGCAGGATTCGCCCCAGCAGCCGGTCGCGCGCCAGCCAGACCTCCGAAGCGCCCGGCTCGGTCGCCGGTACCTCCTGGATGCGGGCGCGATGCGGGCCGTGCGCCAGCCATTCACGGCGGCCAAGGACGACCGGCGTGACGCCATGGACGGCGCGCAAGCCCAGCCCGGTGACCGACTCGAACTGGTCCAACTCCAGTTCACGCACCTGTTGTTGTTTGCCGAACCGGCTGATGGCGCGTGCCAGCGGATGGGTGGACAACCGTTCCAGCGCGTAAGCCAATTCGAGCACCTCGGCTTCGCGGCCGGGCGGGAAGCTTTCCACGCGTTCCACCCGCAGCTCGCCGGTGGTCAAGGTGCCGGTCTTGTCCATCGCCACCACCGAAATCGCGGCCAGCTTCTCCACCGCCGCCCCGCCTCGGAACAGGATGCCGTGGCGCGCCGCCCAAGCGATGGCCGCCAGGATCGCCGATGGGATCGAGAGCACCAGGGCGCACGGGGAGGCCACCACCAGCAAGGTCATCGTCTGGTAAAAGGCGCTGCGGTGGGCCGCCTCGGCAGCAAACGGCGAGCGGCCGGCTCCCAACCACCAGAGCAAGAACATCGCCGCTGACAGCCCGAGAATCGCGTAGGTGTAACGGGTCCCAAATCGGTCGGTGAACCGCTGGGAGGGCGCCTTGAGGTGTTGCGCTTCCCGGATCAGATGAATGATCTTCTGCAGCGCGCTTCGGTCCGCGGGCCGCAGCACCTTCACTTCCACCACACCCCACAGGTTGAGCGTCCCCGCCATCACCGGATCGCCAAGGCCCTTCTCGACCGGCGTCGCCTCGCCCGTCAGGTTCGATTCATCGACCGCGGTGGCGCCTTTGAGGATTTCGCCGTCCACCGGGAATTGCTCGCCGGGTTTGAGCCGCAGGCGCATGCCGGGCTGGAGCCTATCCACTGGCGACTCCTGTTCGCGTCCCTGCTCGTCGAGGCGGGTCGCCACCTTGGGGGCGGTCTGGAACAGCGACCGGATTTCGCGCTGGGTGCGGCCCATAGCGTAGTGTTCGAGGGCCCCGGAGAGCGCGAACAGGAACAGGAGCGTGGTGCCTTCGCCCCAGGCGCCGATGCTGGCGCTGCCCAGGGCCACCGCCACCATCAGGAAATGCACATCCAGGGTCCATTGCTTCCACCGCACCCAAACCTCGTGCAAGGCGAACCAACCGCCGGCCAGATAGGCCAGTGGATACAGCAGCTCGGCGGCCAGCGTCGTGCCGATCAGGTAGGCCGCCAGCCCGAACGCGCCGCACAAACCGGCGGCCAGCAGTTGGGGTTTCCATTCCCGCTCGTGGTCTTCCTCGTCCGGCAGGCTGACCTGGCGCGGGACCAGCTTGGGCCACGGCAGATCGCGCCAACGCCAGAAGCCGCGGGCCGTCGGACAGGTCACCCGGGCGATGGTGACGGTGTGACGGTCCTGGTGCACCGTCAATTTCGCCTGCACCTCGCCCGGCAGCGCGATGTCGCAGGCCCCGCAATCCGCCTCGCCGCTCAGCAAGGCGCAGCCGCTCCCCGGCAGCATCTGCTGCAGGCGCCGCAGCTCCGTCGCCAGCATCGTCTCCAGGTCCGCGGCGGCCGCCTGCCCCAGTGTGGCAATCGAAATGGCGCGCTGTGCCCGGTCGATCTTCACCGCCTCCAAGGCGGG
>JAGWYX010000726.1 GCA_018969165.1 Verrucomicrobiota bacterium | reverse complement strand
GCGGCGCCACCCTCCGGGCCAAGGCCAATTTGCCCTGGGGCGTCGTTGCGCGGGCAGTCGAGTATCGCCGAGGATACACTCCTACCCGCACGCCTAGCCCCAGGGCAAATTGGCCGCTGGCAAACTGTATTCTCTCCCAGGGTCTGGTCAGTAAATGCGGCCTCCCGTCCGATGGGCCTCGACGAACTTTTGTCCCACGTACGACAAAAGCTCGTCCTTGCCCAACCACTGGGGTTTGAGGCTGGTGATTTGAGTGGCCATCACGCCCATCGCCGGTTTAGAGTTCCCGCACCCTGAGCCCGGCCTGATCCAAACCCGCGTGGGAGTCTTTTTCGGTTCCCGAGCGAGGCACGCAGCGGGAACAGACGCAGGATAAGAAGAATCGAAGATGAACGAAAACCCGACATGGGGTCTGAGCCGGCCCGCGCTGGTCCTCCCGCTCAAGGCGGCGCTGCGACGCCTTTCGTCAAGCCAGGCTCAACAAACCTCCGCGGGCCGTCGTTCCTCCCGGCTTCGAGGAGATCATTCCGTCCGTCGCTTCGCGGCATGCCTCTGCTGCCTCACCCTGGCGTCGGTCGCCGGGGCGGCGAGCGACCCTCGCCTCGTCATTCAAAATGCCGCGCTCCGGGTCGAGTTCGACCCGGCCACCAGCCGCTTCGCGCTCACCGATCGGGTGACTCATCGCACCTTCGTCCGCGACGGCCGGTTGAGCGGCGACCGAGGCGTGGCGCGGGTGGTGACCGTCACGGACAGAATTTTCGGGCGCGGCCAGGCCATTGACGTCGTTTATCCGGACGGGAATGGGGATGGCATTAGCGTGTATCGCAACCTGCGCTTTGCCCTCGTTTGCACACGACTGCATAACGGACGGAGCCAGCCAGCCATTATCCGGAGTCTCCGGACCGTCTCGGTCGCGGTGAATCTCGACGCGGGGTCCACCGCGCTGAAAGTTCTGGGCACCGGTGGATTGCTGGCACCCGATCAGAATCCCGGCAGCTACGGCTGGCTTGCCGTTGCCGAACCGCGGACGCGGCGCGGTGTTGTAGCCGGTTGGCTCACCTTCAATCGCGGCAGTGGGGTGGTCTTCAGCGCGGTCGAGCACCAGACGGTGGGCTTGGAAGCCAGGATCGATTACGGCCGGCTGCGACTCGACCCCGGTCGCACCGAATCACTGGAGACCTTCGCGCTCGGCTATTTCGACGACGCGCGGCTTGGCCTGGAGGCCTGGGCCGACGCGGTTGCCCGCGTGCACTCGATCCGTCTGCCGCCGCAGCCAGCGGGGTATTGCTCCTGGTATTCACGCCCGAACGGCGGGGCCTCCGACGAGCGGCATCTGGCCGAAAACGCGGCGTTCGCGGCGAAGACGCTCGCGCCATTCGGGTTCTCGGTGGTCCAGATCGACGACGGTTGGCAAGCCGGCATCTCGACCAACGGACCCAAACGTAATTTCACCACCCACAATCCCCGCGGTCCCTACCCGAGCGGGATGCGGGCCGCCGCCAGCGGCCTGCGAGCGCTGGGCCTGATCCCCGGTTTATGGTTCATGCCGTTTGCCGGCACGGACTACGATCCCTTTTTCAAACCGCATCCGGATTGGTTCGTCAAACGTGACGACGGCACCCCGTATGAGACCGACTGGGGCGGCACCTGCCTGGACCTGACGCAGCCCGAGGTGCTGAGCTACCTGCGCGACAACGTCGAGCGCATCGCCCGCACTTGGGGCTTCGGGTACATCAAAATGGACGGCCTCTGGACCGGCACCGCGACGAAACAGGTTTACGTCAACTCCGGCTACCACGACGACGGCATGGGCGACGCCGTGTTTCACGACCCCGAGAAGACCAATCTCCAGGCCTATCGCGACGGCCTCAAAACCGTCCGCGCCGCCGTCGGCACCAACGTGTTTCTGCTGGGATGCTGTTCGCCGCAGAATATGCGCTCCTACGGCCCCGCCTTCGGCTTGGTCGATGCCATGCGGATCGGGCCCGACAACGGCCCGAACTGGCGGAGCCTGCTCAACGGACCGCGCTTTGGTTCGCGCCAGTATTTTCTGCATGGCCGGGTCTGGTACAACGACCCCGACCCGGTCTATGTGCGACCCGAGGTGCCGCTCGCCCAGGCCCGATTAATCTGCTCGTGGGTGACGCTCAGCGGCCAGATGAATTTCTCCAGCGAATGGTATCCGGCCCTGCCGCCGGACCGGCTGGACCTCCTCAAGCGCACCCTGCCCAGCCACGGCCTGTGCGCCCGGCCAGTGGACTTGTTCGAGGAACCGCTTCCCCGCCTCTGGCTCCTGACCGATACCCGGCGTTCCCCACGCCGTGACGTGATCGGCCTGTTCAACTGGGACGATCACGAATACCAGTTTGACTATCCCCTGGACCGGATCGGGCTCGAGCGCAACACCGAATATGTCGCCTTCGAGTATTGGAACAACGCGCGGTTGCCGTTGATCCGCGACCGGCTGCAAGTATCGGTGCCGGCGCGATCCTGCGCCGTGCTGGCCCTCCGGCCGCGTCTGGACCGCCCGGAACTGGTCAGCACCTCACGCCACGTTACCCAAGGCATCGTGGATGTCCTCGAGGAAACCTGGCATCCCCTCACCCAAACCCTCAGCGGCCGCAGCCGTGTCGTCGGGCATGATCCCTATGAACTACGCATTGCAGCCTTGTCCGCAACCCGGGATTGGCGGGTCGTTCGGGTCGAGGTGACGACGGCGGATGGGGGGCAGGATCTCACCTGCCACTTCACGCAAACCGACGGAGTGATTCGCGTCACGATCCAGTCCGAGTCGAGCCGCGCGGTGGCCTGGCGGGTGAAGTTCGGGGCAAGGGCAGAGCGCTGAATGTGGAATGACGACCGATTAACCGCTGGCGAGGCGCGCCTTAGACCGTGTCTAAAAACG
>JAGWYX010000725.1 GCA_018969165.1 Verrucomicrobiota bacterium | reverse complement strand
AGGACGATCCGCGCCTCCGAACGGGCGGTCCCGCCGTAGAGCAAACGACCGGGGTCCCGTACCGGCGACCCGAAGTTCCCCACACGCGGAATGCCGGCATTTGCCGTGGACACATCCACGTTTCGAGGGGCAACCGCGGGTTGGCGCAGGTCGGTTTGAGTCATCTCGGGGAGGAACCATAATGAGAATCCGTCTCAATTGCAAGTCCAACCCGCCGCCCCTGGACGGTGCGGCGGTCTGCCGGGCAGGTTCGCGAGACCGAGTCCTCGGATGGCGCCTGCCCGGCGCTCAGCGCTTCGGCGGGCCAGCCAGGTACTCCGCAGCGACGGCCTCGGCCGGGATGACACGCCGGTACACGGTCACTCCGCCAATCGCGCCCTTGAAGAAGCAGTAGAGACTGGGGTTGGCGTGATTGCCGATGCGCAGCGGCTCCGTGTTCGACAAGTCGCCACCTTGACCGGTGGGATCAAATGTGAGCACGACCTGTCCATCGAGGTAGAGCCTGCCGCCGGTCGCGGCGGTGCGTTGGACCGTCATGGCCACCTGGTGCCAGCGACCGTCCTGCAGCGGGGGTCCGGGGGATATGTAATTTGAGAAGGCGAGCGGACGCATTGGCGCGCTCGCCAACTGACAGGCCAGCCGTCCGTGGTCCAGATACAGTTGAAATCCGACTGCCTCAATCGTGGAAACCGGGTGATGCTTGTCCACGATGGGCATGGCCCCGAAATCGTTGTCCCGTGAACGCGCCTGAAGCCATTGGGCGACTGTTCGGGGGGCGAGCCGCCCGGCCGACGGGTGAGCCAGCAAGAAGTTCACTAGGCGAAGGGCAAACGGGGAAGCCGCCGGGTAAGCCTTGATCCACGCTTCGATTGAGAAGTCCTGCCCGGCCTCAAAATGAACCTCCGGCGAATCGGCCGCAAACACACGGTCCTTGACGCCATCGAAGGTGAACAGCCGCCGCGCTCCTGCTTTGACCGCGAAGCCACCGGCTTCCTGCTGCCACCCGGCTTGGCGGACTGGCGCCCGGGTCGGCCACAGCCACAACAGAGCCAGACCGCCGAGCAGGGCCAGGACTACCAGCGGCACCAGCCAACGCCAAACCAGGTCGGGAATCTTACCCATTTTAGTCCAATGGGAAACCCTCCGGCTTTGCCGGAGGACTCCCGAAGTTTGACAGCTCCGGGAGTCATTGCGGAGTCTGGGCTTCGTGAACTGCTCAAAGTTTACGAAAGGCACAGACCATGCAGATCTATGAAAGCCTGAAACACACGACCTGGGAATGCAAATATCACGTAGTGTTCATACCGAAGTATCGACGGAAGGCGCTGTATGTGCAGTTGCGACGGGACCTGGGGGCCGTTTTCCGGGACTTGGCCGAGCAAAAGGAGTGCAAGGTGGAGGAGGGGCATTTGAAGCCCGACCACGTGCACATGCTGCTGAGCGTGCCGCCGAAGTACGCGGTGTCGAGTGTGCTGGGGTTCATCAAGGGCAAGAGCGCGATTCACATTGCGCGGGTTTATGCGGGGCGGCGGAGAAATTTCGTCGGCCAGCATTTCTGGGCACGGGGGTATTGGGTATCGACGGTTGGCAAGAACGAGGTGGCGGTGCGTCGATACATCCAGGAGCAGGAGAAGGAAGACCAACGCCTCGAACAACTGGAGATGGCGGCGCTTTGAGCGCCTCACGATAGCAACTAACCCGCTTTGAGCGGTTCACACTCTTTCAAGCCTCCGGCTTTGCCGGAGGTCGTTGACAACCTGTCGGAGTTGGGCTTGACGGGAACATAGATAAGGTGGCCACGAGGCGCGTCGGGATGGGTCGGGGAACCGTTGCCTGGGGAGGAGGGCGCCGCACCCAGGAGCCGCGCCGCGGCGCGAAAGCCCCGTTGATTCAAGCAACATGCACACCCCGACCTGGGATTGCATGTAACAACGGACGCCATTGGGCGCAAGGCTTTTATTCGGCATGCGATTGAACCCAGGCCGCGCAGGAATTCCAGTTGAGCCGGCATACGGCATAAGAACGATGACTACCGTTTCTCCAACGTTCGGTGGTGTTTGCCCTCCTCAGCCTCGGCGGACTGCCGGCCAACCTCGCTCCCGCTGTCGTGAAGGACTCAAGCGGCTCCTTGAGTGATTCCCGTGAAGCGCAACGCAATTGGCACACACGTTGGAACCGCGTGCCGCTCCCCACCTGTGATACCAGCTCCCTCCGTTACCGGGTTGAGTCTTCTTCCATCTGTTGACACCGTCCGACAAGATCAAACCTCCCTGCCGCGACCCTGGTCGGTCGCATCGGAAGGGGGCGGGCGAGCGGCAGCGACGGGTTTCCCAGCCACGAGTTCGCGTCGCTGCCGGCCGCCACTGCGTAGCGGACTCGCCCGCCGGGGATCTTGGTCGCTGCCGTGCGTCAGCAACTGGCGGCGTCAACCGCGACCGAACCGGAGCCAGTTCTCCCTTCCTGGGACTCGGGCTCCCGGGGCCGCCGGGTTGAATGCATCTTCGGTTTCTGAGGCACGCGCCCGACATAACTGAATCGCTTGGCCGAATCCGTCTTGCACTCATGGTGCCCAGGTGTTCTGCTCCAGACGGAAACGCCGCTTTGGGAGGACCGGAAAGGGCAGCGAGCACTGAGAGATTGGCGAGCGGCGCGGCTCCGGGCGCCGTTGACAGCGGCAGCGTTTATGGCATGGTGAATTGAGTGGAGTGCGGCCCTTCAGGATGACCGGGTGGTTGGCTCGGGAAACGTTGCGGCGAGCGAACCCGTCGAGCATCGGCGGGCGGGTACCCGACATGGCGTTCTGAGGCGTCGAAAACAGGTGCCCATATGAAGACGACCCCGAAGTTGAACAGGAAGCCGGCGAGGAAGAAAATCCTGGTGCCGCTGCTGGGCATGAGCCTGGCGGTTTCGTCCTAC
>JAGWYX010000724.1 GCA_018969165.1 Verrucomicrobiota bacterium | reverse complement strand
AAGGCATAATGCACCACCTGACCGGCGCCGGGCGGGATTTGGTGGTTGTAGAGCGGGGTAAAGATGTCCTGGGGATTGCGGCGATCGATCCGGTTGCCGTCGCGATCCAGCATATAGACATTCAGGAACTGCGACCAGGGATCGACTTGTCTAAAGGGGCCCAGGCCACCGCTGCGCCCGATGATCCTGCCGCCACTGGCGACTTTCACGTCGTTCCAAATCTCGTTGGAATCGACCGTGCCCTGAGTGAACAGATGCCCGACCTTCAATGTGCGGTTGACGACCTCGATCAGGTAGCGATGGCCCGGGATCAAGGCGGGCACGCGCGGTCGCAGCGGGGCGGCGAGCGGGCTGACCACCGTGCCGCCGTCCTTAAGGCCGAAGAGGTCCACGCGCATGACGCCTTGGAGAAAGGCCTGTTCCTCCCGGACCGCCTGGGCGGCGTGCTTGAGGTAGGCGATGCCGGTATTGGCGGCGGGGAAGAAGTGGTCGTGCACGCTCAGGACGTGGTTGGTCGGGTTGAAGAACTGCGCGCCGAAATCGTCGGAAGCCATGATCGGCATGTGGCACCCGGCGCAATTGGTAACCGCCTGCGGCGGGTAGTAAAAGCTGCGGGCCCCGTGGCCGGAGACGCCGCTGAGCAGGTAAGGATCATAATGGTCCTGGCCGCGCAGGAATTGCTTATAATGATTGAGCGCGTAAGGGATATTCACCTTGTGGCAGGTGGAACAAAACTCGGCGGTCCGATGCAACGGTTTCAGGAAGGTCTGTTTGTGGAACTCGGGCTTGGCCTTGACCAGCACGTTGTTGATGAACTGCAGGACCCGGTTCGTGCTCAGGGTGAATGGGTAGAGGATCGGCTGTTCGATCGTGTAATCAGCATTGCCGCGAGTGCTGTTGATGTGGGTGATCGAGTGGCAAGCCACGCAGGTGATGCCTGCCTGCGAGGTTGGATCATGCACGTCGTCGTAATGCGGGTTGTCGAATGCGCCGCTGAAGAACGGCACGACATCATGGCACCCGGCGCACCAGCGCGCGGCGCGCACGTTGCCGTCACGGGCCAGCGCGACCTTGCGGGTCTCGCGGACGCTGAACAGGTAGGGCGGGTTGTTGAACGAACTGATATGATGCGCGCTGTGATACCACCGGTGATAGGTGTCCGGGTGGCATTTCAGACAATAATCGTCCAGCATCAGCGTCCGCGCCGGCACAAAATTGCCGGTCGCCGTGCGGGCCAGGGACGGGAAGAAGTATTTCTGGCCTTCTTTAGGGCCTTCGACGCTCCACTTGCGGGGATCCTGCGAGTGAAGAACCACCATCGCCGCCACGACCACGCCGATCACCGCCGCCCAGCCCAGGCCCACCCGCCACTGGAGCCGGGGGCCGGCCAACCGGTGCAGGAGGTAGAGCCACACGGCGAACAGTGGGGTGATCACGTGCGCCCAGTAGGCCAGGGACCGGGCATTGGGGTTCTTGATCTGGAACCCGCCGACCCGCATGAGGGCCACGCCCGAGAACAAAAGGACCAGGCTGGTGAGGAACAGGGCGTAACCGACGCGGACGGCGCGGCGGTTCGGCCGATTCCAGGCGTTTCGAATATGGCCGATGCCGAAGACGATGAATGGCAGGAGGAGCAGGAGGCCCAGCGCCAGGTGCGCCAGGAACATGTATTGATAGAAATAGTTCTGGTAGGCCAGCCCGGTGCATTTCTCGAGCAGCGTGATGCTCACCAAGTAGGCCGAATTCGCCCCCAGGACCGCGACCAGGCCAAAGACGAAGAACAAAAGGATGCGCAGGCGCGGTCCCACCGCGCGGACGTAGCGCTGTTTGAGCGGAGCGCCGTTTGATGTTGGCGTGGGCTCAGCCATGAGACGGTCGGCCTGCCGGGTGACAGGGAGCGCTGGTTTTCCGGGCGGCATGAACGGGCGCATGCCGAGGGTCAACGCGCCGGGCCGGAGGCCGGCGCTCCAGGCTTATCGTGATGCGGACCATTGAATCAAACATAACTGGCGCCGAGAGGCTCGCCAAGCGCGGTGGCCGGACGATTCGTCGTGGCCGCGCCGGGGGTTGACGCCAAACGCCCGTCCCGGATAGCGATCCTCCGTTGGGCAGCGGCGCTCAAGGTGGCGTTGTGCGTGACCACGATCACCGTCAAGCCTTCGCGGTGCAGTTCATGAAACAGGTTGATGACCGTGTCGCCAGTGGCGCTGTCGAGGTTGCCGGTGGGCTCATCGGCCAGGAGCATCTGGGGCTCGTTGATGAGCGCTCGAGCGATGGCGGCGCGTTGCATTTCACCTCCGGACAGTTCATGGGGCCGGTGGTGGCGCCGATGGGTCAAGCCGACCTTGGCCAGCAGGTCATCGACGCGCTGCCGGACACGACGACCCGCGAAGAGGGCCGGCAACGCGACGTTCTCGCCCACGGTCAACGTGGGGAGCAGCCCGAAGTGCTGGAAGACAAATCCGATCCGCTCACGCCGCAGCCGGGTCAGATCGCGATCGGACAGGCCCGCCACCTCCTGCCCACAAATTCGCAAGACGCCCGAACTGGGGGTATCCATGCCGCCCATCAGGTTTAACAGCGTGGTCTTGCCTGCGCCGGAAGGGCCGAGCACCGCCAAGAATTCGCCCCGTTGAATCTCGAAGGACACGCCGTCCAACGCCCGGACGATCTCGCGGCCACGCGGATAGACTTTTGTGAGTGCCGACGCGGAGACGACAACCGGCACGATCGTCGGACGCTCGCTCATGCGGCACCTCCTGGGGTGCGGATCGCCTCGATGGGGGATAATTCCGCCGCGCGCCAGGCGGGTAAGAAACCGGCGAGACTCCCCAGGACCAATGCGGCGGCGATACAGGTCAGCGCAACCCAGCCCTCGAAACGAATCAAGGCGTCCATCGGTGCAAATGGCAATCGGGTTCGCAACCACGTT
>JAGWYX010000723.1 GCA_018969165.1 Verrucomicrobiota bacterium | reverse complement strand
TGTCATTCCACTGGTCGATCTCGAAGGGAATCATCCGGTCGCCGCTCGAGTCGGTAAAGCGCAGGTCACCGCCGGCCGGCAGCGCGAACTGTTGGTAAGCGAACCCGGTGATGTTGGTGCCCAATCTCACCAGCGCGGGGAAGTTCGTCAGCGAGTCGGGTTTGTTATAACCGGGGAAACCGATCTTCAGCTTATAAGCATAGCCGGTCGGATCGAGCTTGGGCACTGGCAACCCGATCAAGGTCGCCGTGCTCGAAGTGACCGAGCCCAAGCCGTTCGAGACGGTCACCGCGTAAGTATTGGTTCCCACGAGCGCCGTGAAGGAGTAAGTGGCGTTCGTCGCGCCGAGAATCGGATTGCCGTTCAGGGTCCACTGATAGATCAAGGGGGCGGTACCGCTGACGACGACGGAGTAACTCATCGACGTGCCTTCGTCCACCGTAGCGAGCAACGGTTGCACATCGACGCCCAGCACGGGCGCGCCGCCCACGACGGTCAATTGCGCCGGATTGCTGGTCACCTGGCCGAACAGGTTGGTCACGGTGAGTTGAAACGTATGACCGCTGTCGCTCGCCGGCACGTTGGCAAGGGTAAGCGTGGCATTGGTCTGGCCGGTGACTAACGCGGGCATACCGCTGGTCACGTCGTACCATTGATAGGCCAGGGGCGGGGTGCCCGAGGCCGCCGCGACGATCTGCACCGTCGAACCCTGGTTGACGACGATGTTGGTCGGCTGCACGGTGATCGCCGGCGCCACGCCCGAGGCGTAGTAATGGGCGAGCACCTGGCTCGAGCTCAGGGCATAATCATAAACCGCCACCTCACTCACGCTGCCGACAAACTGGTTGTCGAAGGCGGTGCCATTGCCGGATTGGCGCGAACCGATACTCAGCGGTGTGGTGGAAGCCAGGATACCATTGGTGGCCCCGATGCTGCCGCCGGCATTGAGAACACCGTCCACGTAGAGGTTGATCTGGCCGTCAATCTCATCGCAGACGGCGACCACGTGATGCCAGGCATTGTCATTGGGCCCCACACTGCCGGTGGCGGCATGGACACTGCCGCCGGCGTCCCGCACGAAGAACCGGAAGTCATGCTGCGGGTCCGCTCCCCCCGTATCGAGGTCAAACTGCTCGCCCCCGTTGCCATAGCCGAGGGCGACGATGCCCGCGTCGGTATTCTGGCCAAAGCCGCCGTTGACCCAGGCCTCGATCGAGAACTCGGAGTGATCCCCCGCCGGCGCGGCGAAGTTCAGGTAAGCCGGGACGTTCCCGGCATAGCTGTCGGCCGGGCTGAGGTTGCCAAAGACGGCGGCGGGCTCGGTCGGATCATTCGGGCTGTAACCTGGCTGTTGACCGAGGAGGACGTTCGTGTAAGTGGCGTTAAAGCCGCCGACGTAGTCGTAGGCCACGCTACCGGAGGTTTCATCCAGCCGGTAGAACGCCATCGGCTTGTCGGCCAGCACGGCCGCCGGGTAGGCGGCGGTTGGAGCGGGTGCCACCGCCAGCGCGATGGGCGTGATCGTCGCCGAGCCGTAAGCGTTGGACACGGTGCAGCCATAGCTGCCGCCGCTTTGCACGTTGCCGACGACATAGGTGGCGGCGGTGGCGCCGGCGATGGGTGAACCGTTCAGAGTCCATTGGTAGGACAGCGGTGCCGGGCCGATCGCCGTCAAGCGCAAGGTTGGGCTGCTGCCCGCGAAGACCTGGAGGCCGGTCAGGCTCTGTTCCTGGACGGTGGGCGCGCCGTAGATCGTGAGCTGAACCACCGCGGAGGTCACGGCCCCGTAGGAATTATTGGCAACCACGTAATAACTGCCGGCATCGGCCGGGGGCGCGGAGGTCAGGACCAGGCTGGCGCTGGTTGCCCCCGTGACCGGCGAGCCATTTTGATACCACTGGTAGGCGATGGGACTGCTGCCGCGCACACCGACGCTCAGGGTGACGGTGCTGCCGGCGTTGTTGGTCCCGGACTGCGGCTCCGCGGCGATGAAGGGCGGCACACCCGCGGCGCCGTAGAGTTGCTGAATCTGCGCCGCCGTCAGGGCGTTGGTGAACCACGCCACCTGGGCAATCTGCCCATCGAAAAAGCGCGGCTCGGTGTTATGATCGCCGTTGGCCAGTGGCACCATGAACCGCGGATCGCCACCGATCATCAAATCCAGCGGATTACCGGCGATGGCGCCCACCCCGGTGGAAGTCTTGGCCTGCACGCCGTCCAGATAAAGCGAGGCGGTCGTGCCGTCGGAGACGGCCGCGGCCATGTGCCATTGGCCGTCATTCATGACCATGACGTTGGTCACCGCGTCCAGCGTGTTGGCAAACTGGAGCGTCGGCCCGTTGCCGGGGTTGAACACGGCGCCGCCCGAATTGTCGTCCAGGCCCAGTTCATAGCTGGAGCCGGCACCGTGCCCAACCATTTCCTGGTAGCGAGTCAGGGCGTCGGCGGGATTGCCTTGGAACCAGGCGGTGACAGTGAACGGGGCGTTATTGGTCGGATTCAGCGCGGCCGGCAGGTTGCCACCGCCGATGTCCACCGCGCCGTTAAATCCATTGAAAGCCACCGCGCGACTGCCGGCGCCAAAACCGGCGAACGGCGGACCCGCCACGCCCGGGGTAGTGCCCGGCTGGTAGAGACCATTGGCGGCGGCCCCGAGTGAACCGTAGTTATTGGCTACCGGGTAGGTGCTGGCATCCGGATAGTTCGTGAGCGGCGGTTCATCCAGACGCAGGTAAATCGTCGGGCCGTCGGCCAGAACCGTCGTGGCGTAATTGCCGCTGGTCGCCGCATAGTGCGCGGCCACCTGGTCGGCGGTCAGCACATTGGTGTAGAGGGCGACTTCGTCCAGGGTCGCTTGCGCCTCGGAGCCACCGTAGCCGGCGCCGATGATGCTGCCCGTGCCGATCAGCAACGGCGAGGTTGTGTCCACGGCGAAG
>JAGWYX010000722.1 GCA_018969165.1 Verrucomicrobiota bacterium | reverse complement strand
AGGGTGCCCGCAGGGCGGGAGAGGAGGTGCTTCGGTTCCATCAAGTATTATGATTTCACATTGTCACGCAACCCGCTTCGCCTGGGGACTGGCCCTGGTCCTGGCCGCCTTCAATCTGGCGCCGAAGATAACCGCCGCCACTGCCGACGTGATCTGGGCCATTGGCGAGCCGGACGGCTCGGCGATCGAATTCGCTCCGGGCGCGCGTGACCAACTCACTTTCACCGTCGGGCAGAGTGTCACCAGCCGCGATTTCGCCGGTCACCATTCCGGGTCGATTGGTTTCGACGGGACGGTGCGCGAGAAACCTTACACGATCGTGTTCGACTTATCGGAGCCGGTCGCCGGCGGCTATCAGCTCGTGCTGGACCTCATTTACCGCTCTGGCGCCCCGGGGAAGATGAAGGTAATTGTGAACGACAAGACCGGCATTTTCCCGGTGCTGCCCATGCCGAAGAAGGACATCGACGGCGAAGAAGGCAACGCGATGCTGCTGGCGGGGCAGCATCTGGTCGTGCCGATCGACGAGGCATGGCTGAAATCCAAAGGCAACCAGATCACGCTCGTGCCGCTCGGGCTCGGCGGGCTGGACTACGACGCGTTAGTATTCCGGCACGCCGATTCCGCCTTGGCTGGGGCCAGCGATCGCCTGCGCCTGGCGCCGACGGTCTTTTTCCGCAAGCGTGGCGGTAACCTGGTCGAAATCTGCCAGTTGCTGGTCCCGTTTCAACGGCGCGTCACCCGCGGCACCGCCGACATCCGGCTGGGGCCGCAGCGGGTGACCGCTGCCTTCAACAGCGCGGGGTACGACTTCGGGTTGCTAGCCGAGCCGGTGGCGATACCGGTGCTGAGCGGGCCGTTGACGGCCGAGTTGGGAATCAATCTGGACGGTGACTCCCGGCACGTGAGCCATAATTTCGTCCCGGCCAAACAATGGCAGGTCTATATCTGTCCCAAAGTGCACAATGACGTTGGCTATACTGATCTTCAGCCGCACGTGAACGAACTCGACAACCGCAACACGGACACGGTGCTGGAGATCCTGGCCCGGTTCCCGTTCTACAAATTCAATTTCGAGACGGCGTGGTTGGTCGATAATTACCTGGACTGCCGCACGCCGGCTTATCGCCAGCTCTTCTTCAATTGGCTGGCGAAACGCCGCGCGACGGTCAATGCGCTTTACTTGAACCTGATGACCGGTATTTGCTCGGGAGAGGAACTCTACCGGGCGATGTATTTCACCGAACGCCTCCACCGGCTGCACGGCGGCAATTTCGATTTCGCCTGCCTCACGGACGCCCCGTCGCACACCTGGTTCCTGCCCTCGCTGCTGAGCGACGTCGGCATCAAGGCCTTCTCCAACGGCAGCAACCAGACCCGCGCGCCGATCCTCCATTTCAGCGATCTGAACGAGAACTCGCCTTACTACTGGGAAGGGATGAACGGCGAGCGGATTTTCATGTGGTATGCGCGGAGTTATACGCAATGGAAGCGGCTCACCGGCCCGGACTTTGTCAACCGCGCGGCCAGCATCGATTATCTCCGGGCCAGCGTGCCGCAGTTTCTGACCCGGTTCCTGCGCGCCGATTACGTGCCCGACGCCGTGATGATCTATGGCGCGTATGTCGATAACGCGGCGATCCCCAAGACCGGCGAGGCCGAGCTGGTCGAGCAATGGAACCGGGAGTATGCGTTTCCCAAACTGGTGGTGGCATCGGACGCCGATTATTTCGGTTACATTGACCGACATTTCGCCAACCGGTTGCCGGTTTACCGGGGCGATTGCGGCGCTTATTGGGAGGATGGCGTGGCGTCCAGCGCGCAAGCCACCGCGCTCAACCGACTGACGCATGACATCCTCCCAGCCGCCGAGACCACCGCAACCCTGGCGACGATCTTCTCGCCGCGCAACCGTTACCCGGCCGAGGATTTCTGGAACGCCTGGCGCAACGTGCTGTTCTATGACGAGCACACCTGGGGCGCCCATAACAGCGTCAGCCAGCCCGACCGCGAATTTGTGACCCGCCAATGGGAGATCAAGGAGAGCTACGCCAAACGCGCCAATCTCGATGCCCGCAACCTGCTGGCCCGCGCGTCCAACCGGCTCTGCCAGCAGATCGCCGTCGAGGGCGACACCGTGTTCGCGTTCAACTGGCAGAATTGGCCGCGCACCGCGCCGCTCGAAGTCGAGCTCGACCAGAGCCGGTACCTGGTGGACCTGGCCTCCGGCAAGCCGGTGCCGGTCGATGTCGTGAAGCAAAAGGACGGTTGGCGCCGGGTGCGGTTTCTCGCCGAGGACGTCCCGCCGATGGGGTACCGAGGTTACACGCTCCGGAGCTTGAACCCGCCCGTGACTCCGCCGAACGAACCGCTCGCGGGGGATACCATCGAAAGCCGGTTCTACCGCCTCACCATCGACCCCGAGACGGGCGGCATCCGGAGTCTCTATGACAAGCTCGAGCAGCGCGAGCTGGCCGATACGGGATCCCCTTACAAGCTGAACGAGTACCTTTACGTGACGGGCGGCGAGAACTCGCTCATCCTGAACCTGACCTTCGGCACGCCGCCGGCGGACCTGCTGACGCACACGCCCGCCGCGGCCGAAATTGTCGAACATGTCCGGACGCCCTTGGGTCAACGTATGGCGATCGTCACGCATGCGATGAACACGCCGAGCATCCGGAGTGAGTATCTCGTCTATGACCGGATTCGCCGGGTCGATATCGTCAACACCGTCGAGAAGCAACCCACCCGTCGGAAGGAGGCGGTCTATTTCGCCTTTCCGTTCGCGGCGCAACAACCGGCGTTCGAATACCAAATCCAGAACGGCTGGGTCCGGCCCAACGACGACCAACTGCCGGGCGCGTGTCGCGAATGGTTTACGCCGCAGAACCTGGTGCACCTGCGCGACGGGAATTTCTCGGTGGCATGGTCCACGCCC
>JAGWYX010000721.1 GCA_018969165.1 Verrucomicrobiota bacterium | reverse complement strand
AGACCTCGACGCGCAAGGCGCTGGTGACGCCCAAGACCCTCGGGCAGCAGAAGTATATCGATGCGATCCGCGGCCACGACATCACCGTCGGCATCGGCCCGGCCGGCACGGGCAAGACCTATCTGGCCGTCGCCCTGGCGATTGCCGCCTTGCGCGAGGAAAAGGCCGCGCGGATTATCCTCACCCGGCCGGCGGTGGAGGCCGGCGAGGCCCTCGGGTTCCTGCCCGGCGATTTATACGAGAAGATCACGCCTTACCTCCGTCCCCTGCACGATGCCCTCCATGACATGCTTCCAGCCGAAGAAATCCAGAGCGACCTCGAACGCGGGATCATCGAGATCGCCCCTTTGGCCTATATGCGCGGGCGCACCCTCAACCACGCCTTCATCATCCTGGACGAGGCCCAGAACTCGACGACCGAGCAGATGTTCATGTTCCTGACCCGGCTCGGACACGACTCCAAGGCGGTCATCACCGGCGACCTCACGCAGATCGATTTGCCGCCCCACAAACACTCCGGCCTGGTCGAGGCCTGCCACGCCCTGCGCAAGATCGAGGGAATCGCCATCGTCGAATTCCAGCGGCGCGATGTCGTCCGCCACCCCCTGGTGCAGCGGATTATCGCCGCCTACGAGGAACATCGCGGCCGGCAGAAATGATCGTGCTGCACCTGCGCAACCGGCGGGGCGCCCGGCCAATCGATGTCCGCCTCCTGCGGCGCATCGTCCAGACGCTGCTGCGGGAGGCGGGCGTCACCCAGGCGGTTGATCTCGGCATCTACCTGGTCGGCATCCCGGAAATCACCCGCCTGAACGAGGTCCATCTCCACCATGCCGGCCCCACCGATGTCATCACCTTCGACCACGCCGAGGGCGGGCGTTGGCCTGGGCTCCACGGCGAGGTCTTCGTCTGCGTGGAGGAAGCGGTGCGGCAGGCGCGCCGCTACCGGACCTCCTGGCAAGCGGAGACCGTGCGCTACGTGGTTCACGGGCTATTGCACCTGTTGGGTTACGACGATCAGCAGACCACGCAGCGCCGGCGGATGCGCCGCGCCGAAAACCGGTTCGTGCGCACCCTCGCCCATCAGTTCGCCTTCTCTGAATTGGGCCGCCGCCGGTCCCCGGTCCGCGGGAGCATGGTCCGGAGGTAACTACCGAGCGCGACCCCGAACACCAGATGCGCGCTCGCGGTCAGAAACATGAACCGCCCGTTGAGCGGCAGGCCGAAAAAAGCCGCATACGGCGTCAACAGGAGCATCGCCTCAACGAAGAGCGCCCAGCCCACCGCGCCCCAGAGCAGCGGCAGCCGGCGGCACCCGCCGGCCAGGACCAGGAACATGATGCCCAGCGCGGCGCCGTTGGAGAAATGATAAGTCCAACCCACCGCCAGGATGGCCCAGCGTGGCCCCGAACTGCCGAGCAGCAGTTCGCCGAATCGCGGAAACACGTTGAACAAGGCCTCCCCGCGCAATACGAACGGAAGCCGATACAAATCGTAAGCAAACGCGGCCAGGAGCCCGCCCACGCTGCCGTGGACAATCCACGTGTGCGGGTTGGTCAGGCTCCGCGGCTGCTCCCGGTGCCGCCACGCCGTATAGCCTAGCCAGGCCGTCGCCGGCGGCAATCCCCAGTCGCCGACCACGCGCATGCTCCACCAGCCATAAAACTGGCCGATCAAACAGCCGAACGAGAGCGACGCCAGGGCGAACACCATCAGCCGATTACCCAGCAAGCCGAGCGGGACCCCGGGAAGCCCCCTGGCGCGCCGGCGCCTCATCGCGCCACCGGCCGTTGGCTCATCGCACCACCTCAAAGGCAAATCCCTTGAGGTACTCGGTCTCCGGGATCGCGGGAATGACGGGATGGTCGAGGGCCTGGCTGTAGATCGCGGTCCGCCGCAGGCTGCGCCGGGCATCGTAAGCGGCCGCCAGGATCGCCTCCAGAAACAGGTTCGCGTCCACGTGATGCGAGCAGCAGAACGTCGCCAGCACGCCGCCCCGTTTGAGCAATTTCAGCGCCCGCAAGTGAATCTCCTTGTAGCCGCGCAGGGCATCCGGCACCGCCGCGCGGTTGCGCGTAAAGGACGGCGGATCGAGGACGATCAGGTCATAGCGCGGGACCAGTTTTTCGTGCGGGGGGACGACCGTCCGCGCCTTCAGCCAGTCAAAGACGTTGGCGGTTTCGAACGAACACCGCTCGGCCAGGTTGTTGGCGGCCGCGTTGCGGGTGGCCGCGGCGATCGTCTCGGCGCTCTGGTCGATGGCGTGGACCTGGGCGGCGCCGGCCCGTGCCGCGTGCAGGGCGAACCCGCCCAGGAACGTGAAGCAATCGAGGACCTGGCCGCCTCGGGCCAGTTCGGCGACCCGGAGGTAATTGGCCTGTTGGTCCAGATAAAGGCCGGTCTTGTGCCCGGCCAGCAGGTTGGTCGTGAATTTCAGGCCGTTCAACGTCACGGTCAGCTCACCGTCAAACACGCCTGTCAAGATGCCGTTGGCATCCGGCAATCCCTCGAAGCGGCGCGAGGCGATGTCGTTGCGTTCCAGGATCGCCCGCGGAGAAAAGATCGCCTGCAACGCGCCGACGATCTCCGGCTTGCGACGGTCCATGCCGAGGGCCGAGGTTTGCACCACAAGCACGTCCTCGTACTTGTCCACGACCAGGCCGCTCAGGAAATCGCTTTCGGCGTTGACGACGCGGAAGGCGGTGGCGCCGGGCAGGTGCCGCTGGCGGACGGCCAGCGCCTCGCCAATGCGCTGCTCGAAAAAGGCCTGGTTGATTTCCACCCGCTCCGGGGCAAGCACGCGAACCTGGATCTTGGACTTGGAGTTGTAAAAGCCGATCCCCAGGAAACGTTGGCGATGGTCCTTGACCTGCACGATGGCGCCGTCGGCCGCTGGGGCCGTCAGGCGCAGCACCGAGCCACGATAGATCCAAGGATGGCCGGC
>JAGWYX010000011.1 GCA_018969165.1 Verrucomicrobiota bacterium | reverse complement strand
GACGCACTCCCGCCCAACCCCGGATTTGGTCGGCGCCCAACACCCCGTCGGTCTGCACCTCGATGGTTTGCAGGGCGAAGGTCGGGTTGTCAAACAGCGCCTGGTCCAGCAACCATTCCCCGCCCCGCCACGCCAGCGCCAAAACGACCAGCACCGTCCCGGCCACCCCAAGACACGCCCCGAGCAACCGCAGCCGCAGCGCCTTCGATTGCCGCGTCCGCAGGCGCACCTCGAAAACCGGGTCGCGCCGGAGCCGCCGATTCCGTTGTTTGGATTTAAACCACTTCACGGGATTGGGAAATCAAGTCATCGACTTCGAGGGCGCGGCCGTGACCGCCGGGCCATGCCGCAATGCCAGCTCCACCATCCGCTGGCAGAGCGCGCCAAACGTCAGCCCCCGCGCCGCCGCCGCCATCGGCAGCAGACTGGTCTCGGTCATCCCAGGCAGGGTATTGACCTCGAGCACCAACGGCGACCCGCTGCCGGCCACCATCACGTCCACCCGGCCGTAATCCCGGCCACCCACCGCGTCAAACGCCGCCAGCCCTGCCCGCTGGATGCGCTCGGTCACCGCCGCCTCGAACGGCGCCGGGCAAAAATATTCCGTGGCGCCGGCGGTGTACTTGTTGCCATACGTGTAGGCCCCTTGCCTCGGCCGCACTTCCACCAACGGCAGCGCGACGCCATCCAGCACCCCCACGGTCGTCTCCCGCCCCACGATTCTTTCCTCGACCAACACCTCGTGGTCAAACCGCAAGGCCTCGGCCAACGCGGCGCGCCAGCCGGCCCGCGCTTCGACAAACTGCAAGCCGACACTCGAGCCTTGCCGAACCGGTTTAAGCACCACGGGCGGCTCCCAGCCGGCCGGCCAATCCGCCGCCGCCGAGGCAATCACCGCGAAGCGCGGCGTGGGCACGCCCGCCGCCAAACAACGCTCCTTGGTCTGCACCTTGTCGAACGCCACCCGGCTGGCCTCAGCGTCGCAACCGGTGTACGCCACGCCCAGCTTGTCCAATTGCCGCTGCACCGTGCCGTCCTCGCCATAACTGCCATGCAGCGCCAGAAACACCGCGTCCGTCCCCGCCGGCAACTCCCAACCCGGCACCGCCGGGTCCAGCTCGTGGACCGTGTGCCCCAACGATCGCAGCGCCCGCCCCACCGCCGCGCCGCTGCGCAGCGAAACTTCGCGCTCGGCCGAAGGCCCACCTAACATCACCGTGATCGTCAGACTTTGCCTCACCATCATCCTTCCCCGACGATTTCCACTTCCGTTTCCAGTTCGATCCCCCGCTCGCTCCGCGCTCGCTCCTGGATCAAACCGATCAACCCCAGGATGTCCTGGGCCGACGCATCGCGGTCGTTGACGATGAAATTGCCGTGCACGTCCGAAACCACCGCCCCGCCCACCCGTTGGCCTTTCAAACCGAGTTCCTCGATCAGGCGGCCGGCCGGGATCGAGGCCGGGTTTTTGAAAATGCACCCCGCGCTGGGCGCCGCCGGCTGGCTCTCCCACCGCTGGCGGTTGCAGGCCTCCATCCGTTGTTCGATGGCTTCGCGGGTCGCGGGGGTCCCCTTGAAAACCGCCCCCAGCGCGACGTGCTCCCGGAACAGCGGGCAACGCCGATACTGCACCTCCAACTCGCCCCGCTCGCGCTCGGCAATCGCTCCAGCCAGATTCATGAACCGCACCCGCTCCACGACGTCGAAGGTCGCCCCGCCCATGGCGCCGGCGTTCATCCGCAGGGCCCCACCCACGCTGCCCGGAATCCCCTCCAGGAACTCCAGCCCGCTTATTCCCTGGCGCCGCGCCTCGACCGCCACCGCCTTCAACTTCGCCCCGGCCCCGCACCGCAGCCGCTCTCCGTCCGCCTCGATCCGGCAAAAAGCCCGGTGCGCCAGGCAAATCACGATCCCCCGAATCCCGCCGTCCTTGACCAGGAGATTCGAGCCGCGCCCGAGGAAGAACACCGGCAATGGCAGCTCGCGGCTGAACCGCAATACCGCCGCCAAATCCGCCTCGGACGCCGGCTCGACATAGAGCTCGGCCGGGCCGCCGACGCGCAAGGTCGTGCGCCGGGCCAGTGGCTCGTTGGCGCGCACGATTGACTCCGCCGACAATCGCCCCGCCAGTTGGCAGCGCCGATCCTCCAACGGGGCCGCCGAACACTCCGCGCGCAGTCGCGCCGCCAACTCGTGCGCCGCGCGCGTGATGTCGCCCGCACCCAAAAAAAGCACCAAATCACCCGGTCGCATCCCGGCCCGCACCGCCGCCGGCAGGGCATCCACCGACGGGACGAACTCGACGGCCGGTTGCGCCGCGCCCACCACCGCCGCCAGCGCCGCCCCGTTCACGCCGGGGATCGCCGGCTCGCTGGCCGCATAAACCTCGGTCAACCACAGCCGGTCCGCTTGCTCGAATGCCCGGGCAAACTGCGGCAGCAAATGGCGCGTGCGCGTGAACCGGTGCGGCTGGAATGCCACCAGCAACCGCCGGCAACCCAGCCCGCGCATGGCGCCCAGCGTCGCCACGATCTCCCGCGGATGATGCCCATAGTCGTCGAACACCCGGTATTGCCGGTTGCCAAACAGCTCGTGCTGCCGCCGCGCCGCGCCGCGAAACGCCCCGATGGCCTCCGCGATCTCGACCGCGCCCCAGCCCAGTTGGTGCAACACCGCGATGACCCCCGCCGCGTTGGAAATGTTCTTCCCCCCGATCAGATGAATCGCAAACTCCCCCAACCGGGCGACGCCATGCCGGATTTCAAACCGGCTCCCCTCGAACTCCGCCCCGGCCGGAGAACGGCCCTCGGGCGCTCCCGGCACCGTCACCACCCGGTAATCGGCTTCGGCCGCGTAACCAAAGGAGACCGCCCCCGCTTGCCCGCGGAACATCCGCCCCAATTGCGCATCGTCCGCGCAATAAAAAATCCCGCCGGTCGCCTGGCCCGCAAACGCCCGAAACTCGGCGCACACGGCGTCCAGATTGGTGAAGTGGTCCAAATGCTCCTCGTCCACGTTCAAGATGACGGCTAACTCGGGCGCGAATTCCTGGAGCGTCCCGTCGCTCTCGTCGGTCTCGGCGACGAACCATCCGCCCGGTTTGCCTTGATGGGCGTGCCGGGGAAGCTGCGGCACGTCGGCGCCGATCGCGTAGCTCGGCTGCGCGCCCAACCGCTCCAGCCCGAACGCCAGCAGCGCGGTCGTGGTTGTCTTGCCATGCATGCCCGCCACACATATCCCGCGGTGACCCTCCATCAGCGCCGCCAGCAGCCGCGCCCGGCGCACACACGGAATCCCCCGCTCCCGGGCAGTCACCAGTTCCGGGTTGTCCACCTGGATGGCCGTGCTGTAAGCGACCAGCCCGGGCCGCGCGTGGTCAATTTGCGCGGCGTCGTGCCCGAGCTGCACCCGCGCCCCGCGTGCGCGCAGGCGCTCGAACTCCACGCCGCCGACCAGGTCCGAACCGGTCACCTGCCGACCCGCATCGAGCAACAGGTGCCCCAGCCCGCTCATACCGCAACCGCCGGCGCCAATCAGGTGCACCGGCACCTCGGCCGCTGTCGCCTCCAGCCATTGCCTGACCTGATTGCGCCCCGGCGGATTCATCGCCAGGCCTCCTCCGTCTGGGCTTTGCGCTGGGTGTCACCGGGGGTTCTGTTCGTCGGTTCGCTCGTCACCCGCGACGCCTCCTTGTCAGCGCTCAAGTCAATTCGCTCGAGCACGCGTTCCGCAACGCGCGCCGCCGCCGCCGGGTCATGCCACCGGGCCAGGGCCGAACTCATGGCCTCCCGCCCGTCCGGCCTTTCCACCAACTCGAAGATGAGCCGAGCCAGCAGGTCCGGCGTCGCTTGCCACTGCTCCAGCAATCGCGCCGCGCCCGACTCGGCCAGCGCCCGCGCGTTGTACAGTTGGTGGTTGTCCACCGCCGCCGGATACGGGATCAGGATGGCGGGCACCCGCATCGCCGCCAACTCGGCCAGGGAAGACGCCCCCGCCCGGCTGACCGCGATCGTCGCCGCCCCCAGGGCCAGCTCCATTTCCGCCAGAAACGGCCGCACCACCGCCCGGCGCTGCTGGACGAAGTAGGCCGTGCGCACCTTTTCGAAATCACCGGCACCGGTGAGGTGCAGGAGTTGCAGCTCGCGCGCCCGCTCGGCCAGCCGCGGCAGGGCGCGCAGCATCAGTTCGTTGACTCCGGCCGCGCCCTGGCTTCCCCCCATGACCAGGAGGACGGGCCGGTCCGGCTCCAGGCCAAGGGCCAGCCGGCATGCCTCGGGCTCCAGCGGCCGGAATTGCGCGCGCACCGGCATCCCGACCTGGCGCACCGACGGGTTCCGCAGCCGGTCGGCCGCCGCGGGAAAGTTCACGCACACCTCGTCCACCCACGGCGCCAGCCAACGAATGGCGCGTCCCGGGATGGCGTTGGCCTCGTGCAGGAACGTCGCCGCCCGCACCCCCTTGGCCGCCAGCACCGTCGCCACACAGGTGAAACCTCCCATCCCCAGGACCGCCCGCGGTCGCCGCGCGCGAAACCATTTGCTCGCCGTCCGCCACGAACTGAACAACGCCCCGACGAACGCCCCGGCCCGACCCTTTTGCAACGCCACCGCCGGCAAGGTCCGCCATTCCAACCCCGGCGCCGTCCGCGCGGCCTGTTGATCCACCTCCTTCGGTGAGACCAGCAGCAGCACCCGCGCCCCGCGATCGGTCAGGGCCTGCGCCACCGCCAGACCGGGAAAGAGATGCCCCCCCGTGCCACCAGCCGCGATGGCCACCAGCGGGGTTGACGCGGCGGACTGCATCAGGCTGCCGGGACCGCGGTCACGACGTTGTCCTCGACGTCGGCCGCCTCCGCCGTTTCGGGCTCGGAGGCCCGCCGGGCCACGCTCAGCAGCAGGCCCACGCAGGTCAACATCGCCACCAGGTTGGACCCCCCGTAACTGATAAACGGCAAGGGCAAGCCCTTGTTCGGCAGGGCGCTGGTCACCACCCCGATGTTGATCAGGGCCTGCAGCCCGATCAGGAGCGTCACCCCCACCGCCAGCAGAAATCCGAAGGGCTCGCGCGCCCGCCACGCCAGGTATAGCCCGCACAACACCAATACCACAAACGCCACCGCCACCGCCAGCGTCGTCACCAACCCCAACTCCTCCCCGATGATCGACAGGATGAAATCGGTGTGCTGCTCCGGAACAAAGCCCAACTTCTGCCGGCCATTACCCAGACCCAACCCCGTCCAACCACCGGACCCCAGCGCGATCATCGCCTGGTAAGCCTGGTAACCTACGCCGTCCTTGTATTGTTCCGGATGCAAAAACGCCATCACCCGCCCGATCCGCGTCGGATTGTGCCACAGGCAAATCCCCAGACCCGCCGTCCCCAGCAACACCGGCGGGACCAGGAACGTCCACCGCGCCCCCGCCAGCAGCAACAAGGCCACGCTCACCGTCGCCAGCAGGATCGTGCTGCCCCAGTCCGGCTCTTCGAAGATCAAGCCCAGCGTCGCGCCGATCATCAGCCCCGGCAGCGCCACCCCGCCCAAGAAGGTCCGCATCTGCCATTGCCGCCGTTCCCCGTAATGGGCCAGCGCGATCACCAGCGCCAGCTTGGCCAGCTCGGACGGTTGAAACTGCAGGCCATGAAATCGAAACCAGCGGCTGGCCCCATGCGTCCGCGTGCCCACCCCCGGCACCAGCACCAACCCCAACAACACCAGGCTCAACACCAGGAGGGGCCCGGAGATTTTCTTCAAGTGCCGATAATCCAACGCCGCCGCCGCGACACAGGCGGCCAGGCCCAGGCCACCCCAGGCCAGTTGCATCAGCAGGTAGTGCGCGCCGTCCTTACCCATGCTCGCGCTATAAAGCATTACCATCCCCAGCGCCAGCAGGCTGCCCACACACCCCACCAGGATGGTCGCGGCGTATTTCATCCCTCCCCCCTCTCGGCGATCCGACCGTCAGCCAGGGGGCGCGGCCGCGCCCCCCGGCTGGGTCCGGGGCTCAATGGGCTCGGGTTCCGATTCACGCGCGAGCGGGCGGTTACACGCGGGGAAGCGTGGCCGGGTTCGTTGGCGCCGGCACCGTCGGCGCCGGATTGGTCGGGGCCGCCTCGGCGGGCGCGGTCTCGGCGGGGGCCGCCGGGGCGGCAGCCTTGGCCGAAGGCAGCTTGAGCTTCTGCCCGACGGTAATGCGGTCGGTTCTCAGGGCGTTGGCAGCCTTGATGGCCTTGACGGTGGTGCCGTGGCGTTTGGCGATTCGGCCGAGGGTATCACCCGATTTGACGGTGTAGGTGGTCATGCCGGTCTCGCCCGCCGCCGCCTCGCCCGCCCCCGCATGCGCGGTCTCGCCCGCCGCCGGGATTTGCAGCTTCTGGCCCACCTTCAACCGCCGCGAGTTCACGCCGGGGTTGGCCTTGGCAATGGCGCTGATCGAAACGCCGTTGGCCTTGGCGATGGTGTAGAACGTGTCCCCTTTGACCACGGTGTATTCCTTGGTGCCGGCCGGGGTTTCCGGCGCCGGTGCGGGCGGCGGCGGCACGACCACGGGCGGCGGCGCCACGGCGACATTGCTGGTGACCGGCGGCGGCGGGTTGCTCACCACCGGCGCGGGGACGTTGGTGTCGATCGACGGCAGCGGGTTGGTTTCGGCCGTCGTCAACGCTTCCTTGTTGGCCGTCGGCTCCCGTTTACAGCCCTGCATCAGCAAGCCGGTGAACAGGACCACGTGAATGGCCAGGATCGTAAACACGGCGATGATGAGGTTGGATTTACCCCGGGACTTGTGGTGCTCGAGAATCGAGCCCTGCGGGAGGAGTGGATTCGGATTGTTCATTGGCTTTGGCGTTGGTTACTGGCGTTTGTTGGTTGGTGTCGCTGCAATGGTCGTGGCAACCTCGACGGATTTCATTGGCACATCGTTCGGGCCGGCGCCGCGGGATGGATCCCCGCGCCGGCATCGGGCGCGCCCCGGCTCGCACCGGGTTCTTGACCGGCCCGCGCCCATTGGCGGACCGCCTCGCGAAACACTTCACCCCGATGCCGGTAGTTTTGGAACATATCGAAGCTGGAACAAGCTGGCGAAAGCAAAACTACATCACCGGGCAGCGCGTTCCGGGCGGCCCTTGTGACTGCTTCTAACAATGAATCTACCGGCGTGCAAGGCGTAAAAAGGCCCCATGCCGCCCGCAGCTTCTCCCGGGTCTCCCCCAGGACAAACGCCCCTTTGACCCGTCGCGCCAACAGCGGTCCCAGGTCATGAAAATCGAAACCCTTATCCTTGCCGCCGGCAATCAGCCACACGTTGGGCCCCGGCGCCGGACCCGCGGGCAGGCTGACCAGGGCCTGTTGCACCGCGTCCAGGTTGGTCGCCTTGGAATCGTTCACGAACTTTACCCCGCCCACCTCCGCCACCAGCTCGCACCGATGCGGCGCCGGCGCATAGGCCTTGAGCGCCTCGACGATCTGCTCCCACGGGACGCGCAGGACCCGGCCCACCGCCAGCGCGGCCATCAGGTTCTCCGCGTTGTGCGGCCCTCGCACCCGGCAGTGGTCCATATCCAGCAGCGGACCCGCCCACTCCGCCAGCCGACCGATGATCAGCCCCCGGTCCAGGTAAAGGTCCGCCTGCGTGTCCCGCGCGCTGAACGTGATCACCTTGGCCTTGACCGCCACCCCCAACGCCCGCATCTGAACCAGCGCCTCGCTCTGCACAATCGCCCAGTCGAATACCTGCTGGTTCAGGAACAACCGCCCCTTGGCCCGCCCGTAGTCGGCCAGGCCCGCGTATCGGTCCAGGTGATCCGGCGTCACATTCAACAACACCGCCACCGCCGGCCGAAAATACTCGATCGTCTCCAACTGGAATGAACTGACCTCCAAGGTCAGCACGTCCAGGTCTCGCGTCCGGTCCGCCACCGCGCAGAGCGGCAACCCGATATTTCCCGCCGCCACGGTCTTGCGCCCGGCGTGAGTCAACATCCGCTCCACCATTTCCGTCGTGGTGGTCTTGCCGTTGGTCCCCGTAATCGCCACGTTCAAGCACAGCGACTGCTGGTAACCCAATTCCAACTCGCCGATCACCGGCACACCCCGCCCCCGCAACCCCGCCACCCACGGCCCCGCGCACGGCACCCCCGGACTCAATACCGCCAGGGCGAACTCCCCGGCCGGCAACCCGGCCGCGCCCAGTTCCACGCGCGCCCCCGCCCGCTCGAGCGCCGCCGCCGTTTGCCGCAACGGCCCCGTGTCCGCGCCGTCGATCGCGACCACCCGGGCCCCGCGGCGAAGCAGCAGCTCCGCCGCCGCCTGGCCGCTGGCGCCCAGGCCCAACACCAGCACTCGCTTGTTTGCCAACGACACCATGCGCGATTCCGTCTAAGGCGCGATCGGGAGTTTCATCGGATCTTCAACGTGCTCAGCGCGACCACCGCGCATAACACGCACAAAATGTAAAAACGCGTCACCACCTGCGACTCATACCAGCCCCGCTTCTCGAAATGATGATGCAGCGGCGCCATCAGAAATATCCGCTCCCCCGTCCCGGTCCGCCGCCGCGTGTACTTGAACCATGCCGTCTGCACCAGGACCGACACCGCCTCGACCACGAAGACCCCGCCCGCGATCACCAGCACGAACGGCTGGTGGATCAACACCGCCAGAATCCCCAGCGCCCCCCCCAGGGCCAGCGAGCCGGTGTCACCCATGAACATCTGCGCCGGATGACAGTTGAACCACAGAAACCCCAACCCCGCCCCCAGCATCGCCGCGCAAAAGACCGTCAACTCCCCCGCCCCGGCCACGTGCGGGATTTGCAGGTAGGCCGAAAACCGGGCGTTGCCCGCAATGTAAGTGAACACCAGGAACACGAACGTCACGATCAACGTGCACCCGATCGCCAACCCGTCCAGACCGTCCGTGAGATTCACGGCGTTCGAGCTCCCCACGATCGTCAACACCGTGATCGCCAACCCCAGCGCCACCGCCCCCGTCGCCACCGGGTACTTGTAAAACGGTACCATCACGTCCGTCACCAGCCGGCTGGTGGCCGGCAATCGCCACAAATAAACCCCGATGAAAAACGACAGCACTGCCTGCACCCAAAGTTTCAACTGCGAACGCGCCCCCCGGCCGCTTTGCTCGGTGATCTTGAGGTAATCGTCGTAAAAACCCAGCCCCGCCAGCACCACCACGGACAGCAGCGTCAGTAAGACCAGCGGATTCCACTGGCACCATAACAACGCGCTCAAATCCAGCACCGTCACGATCAATACCCCGCCCATCGTCGGCACCCCGCGCTTGCTCAGGATCCGCGCCGCCAGCCCCCCGCCTTCCTCGGCCTTGTCCATGTATCCCTGCCCGAACTTCAGCTCCTTCAGCCACACAATCACCTTCGGCCCCAGCCACCAGCTCAACACCAGCGCCGTCACCGCCGCCCCCGCGCTGCGAAACGAGATGTAGCGAAACAACCGCAGCGGCGACACCGTGCCCTCCCACGCGGTGCGCGCGCCTTGCTCCAATAAGTACTGACTCAAATAATAAAACATCCGCTCAATCGTGCCGATGCCGCAATCCAGGCCCCCGTGACGCCCCCGGCCAACCCGACTCGCTCCGCGTCTCCGCCGATGGGCTCACCCACCGCAACCACGCCACCCATCCCCATGGGTCGCGTCGCTGGATCGATTCCGCCGGCCGCCTGGACCGCAACCGCACGGTTCGCTTTCTCTCGCCGCCGCTTTTCATGAACCGGAAGCCCTTTCCTGGGTCTTCGGACCGCGCGCGCCCCCGGACGCGCCGCGCCGCAGGGCCTCGCCCACCCGCTCCAGGCGCATCACCCGCGACGCCTTCAACAATACCGTGTCGCCCGGCTGCGCCCAACCACACACCTCGGCCACCGCGGACTCGACCTCGACATACTCCGCGACCGCCCGCAAACCCGCGGCCCGCGCCGCCGCCGCCGTGACCCCCGCCATCCGCCCCACCGCCACCAGCCGGTCAAGCTGCAACTCGGCCGCCCGCCGCCCCGCCTCGGTGTGCGCCGCCGTGCTGTGCGCCCCCAGCTCCGCCATGTCCCCCAACACCGCCAGCCGCCGCCCGGCGCACGGCAATTCCCCCAGCGTCTGCAGCGCCGCCAGCGTCGAGTCCGCGTTCGCGTTGTACGCGTCATCGAGCACGCGCACGCCGTTGGCCATCCACACCTGCAACCGCATTTTCGGCCCCGCGCACTCCCCCAGCCCCCGCTGAATCGCCACGTGGTCCAGGCCGAACTCCGCCCCCACCGCGATCGCGAACAGGGCGTTCAGCGCCTGATGCCGACCCACCAGGTTGACCCGATACTCCCCGGCCAATGCTGCCACCGGCCCTTCGACCGAAAAGGTCGTGCCGGTCTCGCTCACCCGCACCCCCTGCACCCGCCAGTCGCAACCGGCGCCAGTCCCAATCCGCACCACCCGCGCCGACGTCCGCCGCGCGATCGGTTCGACCCACCGGCCGTCCCCGCTCAGGAACAGCGTCCCGTCGGCCGGCAACCGCTCCGCCAGCACGCCTTCCTCGGCCGCCACTCCCGCCACGTCGCCGAAGAACTCGAGGTGCTCGCGCCCGATGCTGGTGAGCACGCCCCAGCGCGGCGCCACCAGCCCCACCAGCGGCTCCAGTTCGCCGGGGTGGTTGGTGCCGACCTCGATCACCGCCACCGCGTGCCGGCGTTCCAGCTCCAGCAACGTCAACGGCACGCCGATGTCATTGTTGAAACTGGCCGCGCTCCAGAGCGTCGGCAGCTTCTGCCGCAACACCGCCGCCAATAATTCCTTGGTCGTCGTCTTGCCGTTGGACCCACCGACGGCCACCGCGGGCGTCCCCAGGCGCCGACGGTAACTGGCCGCCAGCCGTCCCAGGGCCTGGCGCGGGTTCTCCACGGCAATCACCGCCCCACTGAGCGGCGGCGCCGGCAGCCGAGCCCGCGCCGCCACCCACGCCACGGCACCCCGCCGCCGCGCCTCCGCCCAGAAGGCGTGCCCGTCAAATCGCTCGCCCGTCAAGGCCACAAACAGGTCCCCGGGTTGCGCCGCCCGCGAGTCCGTGCACACCCGCCTCACCTCGGCCTCGGGCGCGCCGACGAGTAACTCGCCCGCGCAGGCCTCGGCCACGAATTTCAAAGCGCACGGTTCCATCAATCCGTGGGCGCGTAGCCGCGGTTGGCCAAGGTCTCCCGCGCATAGACCCGATCGTCAAACGGCACCACCGTGTCCTCGAACTCCTGGTAGGTCTCGTGTCCCTTGCCCGCTATCAGCACCGTGTCGCCGCTCCGCGCCAGGCCAATCACCCGCTCGATGGCCCGCCGCCGGTCCAACTCGATCGCGTAATCGCCCGCCCGCAGCCCCCGAAATCCTTCCTCGATCTGGGCGACAATCCGGTCCGGCGATTCCCGCCGCGGATTGTCGGTGGTCAGGACGGTGAAGTCGGCCAGCTCCGCCGCCACCCGGCCCATCTTCGCACGCTTGCCCGTGTCGCGGGTCCCCCCACAACCGAAAGTCAGCAACAGTCGCCCGGCGGTAACCTCGCGCAACGTGGTCAGGACGTTGCGCAACGCGTCGTCGGTGTGGGCGTAATCGACGAATACCGAGAAGGGTTGGCCGGCGACAATCCCCTCCAGGCGCCCCGGCACCGGCGGCAGGTTCTGGAGCGCGGAGCGCAGGGCCGAGACCTCGATCCGCAGGGCCAGTCCGGCGCCCACCGCCGCCAGCGCGTTGTACACATTGTGCCGGCCAATCAACGGCAGACAGCAATCAAACCCCTTCCCCGGCGCCTCGATGAACAGCCGCGTCCCATCGCCGCCCAACCGGATGTTGGTGGCCCGCACCTTGGCCGCCTCGTCCAACCCGTAGCTCAACAGCACCTCGGCCTGCGTCTCGTGCGCCAACCGCTCGCCGTAGGCATCGTCAATGTTGATCACCGCCGTGCCCCGCTTGGTCCCCAGCTCGACGGCCCGGAACAACTTCTGCTTGGCCGCGTAATAGTCGGCCATCGTCCCGTGGTAATCCAGATGGTCCTGGGTCAGGTTGGTGAAGATGGCCGTGTCGAACTCGACCCCGTGCACCCGCTTCTGGTCCAGGGCGTGGGAGCTGACTTCCATGACGCAGGCGGCGCAGCCGGCGCGCACCATCTGCGCCATCATCTGCTGCACCTCCAGCGCCTCCGGCGTCGTCCGCTGCGCCGGGATCATCCGCTCCCCGATCTCGTAGCGGATCGTCCCCAGCAGGCCCGTCTTGACCCCCGCCGACTCCAGCATCTGCCGGACCATGAACGTCACGGTGGTTTTGCCGTTGGTGCCAGTGACGCCGATGACCTTCAACCGCCTGCTCGGATGCTGGTAATACTCCGCCGCCGCCAGCGCCAGCGCCTCCCGCGCATCGGCCACTTTGACCTTCGTCACCCGCTGCGACACAAATCCGTTGCGCTCGCAGATCACCGCCGCCGCCCCCCGGTCCACCGCGCTCATGATGTAATCATGCCCGTCGGACTGCTGACCCGCGATCGCGACAAACACCATCCCCGGCGTCACCCGCCGCGAATCGTAGGTGATCCCCGTCACCTCGCGGTCCAGCGGACCCTCGGTGTTCAGGGTCTTCAACGGACTGATCAACGCTTTGAGCTGCATGGTCAAGAAACATTCAATCGGACGCCGCCCCCGTCAACCGGCCGCCCCGTTGGTTGGCCGCCAGACCCCCGCTCCCCGGCGCCTCCGGCCGGATGTTCAGGTAGTTGGCCGCCCGCTCGGCGATATTCCGAAAAACCGGCGCGGCGACCTGGCCGCCGTAATACCCATGCCGCGGCGCGTCCAGCACCACCGAGATGCACAGCTCCGGCGCGTCGGCCGGAAAGAACCCGATGAACGACGAAAAGAAATCCGTGTGCGAATATGCGCCGTTGACCACTTCCTGCGCCGTGCCGGTCTTGCCCGCCACCGTGTAATGCTCCAGCCGCGCCTTCAATGCCGTGCCGTTGGTGGAGACCACCAGCTTGAGGGCGGCCACCATCTGACGCGCGGCCGCCTCGCTGACCACCCGCCGCACCACCAATGGCTGGTTGCGCGCCACCACCGCCCCGTTCTCGTCCTCCAGCCGGTCCACCAGCATCGGCGCCATCAAATACCCGCCGTTGGCAATCGCCGCCATCGCCATCACCATCTGCAGCGGCGTCACCGCAATCCCCTGCCCCATCGGAATCCGCGCGATGGAAATCTTCGACCAATCGCTCACCGGCCGCACCAACCCCCGGACCTCGCCCGGCAGGCGGATGCCCGTCGGATCGCCAAAACCAAAGTTGCGGATGTAGCGGTAGAGCAACGCGGGCCCCATCCGAATGCCCACCTGCGCCGCCCCGATGTTCGACGACCGCGCGATGATCTCCGCCACCGACAAAACGCCGAAGCGCTCATGATCGTGCAGCGGTTGGCCGGCAAAAAAGAAATAACCGTGCTTGCAGTCGAACCGGTCGTCCAACGTCACCACGTGCTCGTTCAACGCCGCCGAAACCGTCACCACCTTGAACGTCGAACCCGGTTCCCACATGTCCGTGATCACCCGGTTGCGCAGCGCTGCCAGCGGCGCCCGGCCCGGATCGTTCAGATCGAATCCCGGCAAGGTCGCCAGGGCCAGGATTTCCCCGGTCCGCGGCCGCACCACGATCGCCGAGGCGCTGGCCGGACTGTGCTCGAGCATGGCCTTGGCCAACTCGGTCTCCACCACATGCTGCAACGTCGCGTCGAGCGTCAACACCACATTGAGGCCCGCTCGCGGCGCCACATCCTCCTCCCGAAACGCCACCAACTCGCGCTTCTGCCGGTCCACCTCCGTCAGCCGCCAACCCCGCACCCCCGCCAGCTCGCCATTGAAGGTCCGCTCGATCCCGTCGCGGCCGTAAGTCTCCAGGATCCGCTTGCGCACCGGCGCCGGATCGTCCAGGACGGCCTCCGCCTCGCGCGTGCCCACATAGCCGATCACGTGCGCCGCCAGCCCCTGCCCCGGGTACACCCGCAAATAATCCGGCTCCGCGAACACCGCCTTGGCCCGCAGGTTCTGCCGGAATACCTTTTCCGCCGTGGACAACCGCCGCTTCTCGCCCCCGAGTTCCAGATGGCTCATCGCCTGCTGGATCGCCGGCCAGTCCTCCAGCCGGACCTTGCGGCGCAGCACGACGTAATGATAGGCCTGGGTCTGACCCGCGCGGTCCAGGTACGTCCGGACCCGCAAACGGTCGGCCAGCCGCACCGCGTCCCACTGCAGCAGCGGCGCCAGCGCCCGCGCCACCGCCAGCGAGTTACTCCCCACCAGCGTCGGGTCCGCCGCCACCGTCAGCACCGGCCGACTGGTCGCCAGCAGGTTGCCCCGGCCGTCCCGAATATCCCCCCGCCGCGGCTCCCGGATGATCGCCTCATCGTGCAAATCGTCGGCCTTCTCCTGCAGGGTCGCGTGACGCACGACCTGCACGTCGTAGAGCCGCGCGCCCAGGCCGGCAAAACCCAGCACCAGCGCGCTCGCCAACAATCCCAACCGCCGATTTTGAAATGCTTGCGTCATGCTTTGATCCGCTGCCGCGACCGCACCCGGCCCGGAGGCCGGACCGCGGCTGCTCTTCCGCCGCCGCCAATCCGGTCCACCCTCAACTTCGAATGCTTCACCGGGCGGCCCGGAGGCCGGACCGGAAGGCCACCAACTGCTGCACGGGCCGGACGCCCGCCGCCCCGGGCGTCGGGGCCGCTTCCACCAGTTGCAGGACCTGGTCGGGCTGGGGCGGCCCCAACCCCAGGTTCAACTGCTTGACGCGCGCGTCCAGCTCCTGCGCCGTCGTCAGGATCGCCAGTTGCGCCGCATACTGGTGGCTCTGCCGCCGCAAGTCGTCCAGTTGCACCTCGCACTGCTTGCGCTCCCGGCTCAACTCGTAAATCTGCTGCTTCTGCCACACGTAGCCCACCCCCGAACCGCCAAAAAACAGGCAGAACAATAGCGCCTTGAGCGCCGGCCCGAAACGGATTGCCGCCGATTGATTACGTCGATTGCGTGCCATAAATCTTTTCAAATACGCGCAATTGCGCGCTGCGCGCCCGCGGATTGGCGGCGCATTCGGCCGCGCTCGGATTTTGCGCCTTGCGCGCCACCCAACGCAGCTCCGGCGCGCACGGCCGCCGCAACTCCGGCACGTCCACGGCGCCGTTGACCGTGTAGCCGCGCGACAACCGCCGCGCGAACTCCTTCACCACCCGGACTTCGCCGGAGTGAAAGGTGATGACGACCAGCCGGCCCGATGGCCGCAGCGTCGCCCACACCGCCGCCAAACCCCGCCGCAACGAACCCAGCTCATCATTCACCGCCATCCGCAAGGCCTGAAACACCCGCGTCGCCGGATGCAACCGCCGGCCGCCGCCGGGACTGGCCTGCTCCACCAGCCGCGCCAATTGCCCGGTCGTCTCGATCCGCCGCTC
>JAGWYX010000720.1 GCA_018969165.1 Verrucomicrobiota bacterium | reverse complement strand
GTGCTCATCGTCCCATTTCATGCTCCATCGTTTCACAATTCAGCGCTGCAACGGGCAAACGGCCGGCCGCTTCAACGCCCTTCACTGCGGCAGCCCCGCCAGTAAATCCTCAGTCGAGACGGAAGGCGCCCAGTATTTCTCGATGTACTCGACCACCAGCTCGACCCCTTGCCAGTGGCTGACGTGCGGGGGCATCCGCGGATTGTACATCGCGTCGGTCAGATCGCGCGCGAGGATGCAATGAACGCCCCAACGCGTCATTTGCTTGATCGCGAAGGGCCGGTTCAAAACGCACATGTTCGCGTGCACGCCCATGACGATGATGAATTGGATCCCGTGCGCCCGCAGAAAGCTGTAGACCTCGGCCCCTTGATCGCTGATGCCATCGAACTCGCCGATCTGGATCGCCGCATGCTCGCGGGTCCAGGCCATATACCACGGCTTTTCGGCGCTGTCGCAGCCGCCGTCCGAATCGTCGATCGGCAGCGGCGGATCGGGCAAGGCCAGCGGCGGCGGGGGCTCGACGCGCGCCACCAATTGCATCCGGCGCCGCTGCAGGCTGTCCAGGTAAAAGTCCATCGTCTCGGACGGGCAATGGATGATCTGCACGCCCTTGGCGCGGGCGGCTTCGAGCACCGGCTCCATCTTGCCGGCCAGGACCGCGCACCGTTGCGCGGCGCCCTGACACCAGTGGTTGTCCCACATGTCGCAAATCACGATCGCCGTCTCCGCCACCGGCACCTCCCGGGTCATGGTGACCGCGTCCCACGCGCCGCTGCCCTTGAAGGTCTCGACCCGTGTGCGCAACCGCAGCTTGAGCATGCCGGTGGGCATCGGCCGCTCGGGTACCGGCGGCAACGGCTTGCGCTCGACTTGGCGGCGCGCCACCCAGAACAGCGCGTTGGCCAGCAACCGTCGAAAGGTGCCGTTCTCGAAGTCCCCTTGCGCGCCCAGCGAGGTGTAGAACACCCGTCCACCGTTGATCTCCCGCGTCCAGGCAACCGGTGCCGAGCCTTCCGGTGTCGAACCCGTCAGCAACAGGTGCGTGTCGGGCGCCAGCGGGCCGCTCTTGTAAAGGCTGGCGCGCGAGGTGATGGCGCCAATGCCCTCGAGCACCGGGTCGTCCTTGGCGCCCGGGTCGATCACGTCTTTCTGGGTGTAGCCGGCGGGGAAATGGTTGTGGTAATTGCCTCCCAACACCAGGCGGTCAAACTCGAGCCATTTCTGGAACCCGTGGCTCGCGGTGCGCACGCCAACGATCGGCTTGCCCGACAGGCAGTATTGCTTCACCCGCTCGAGCTGCGGCCCGTCGAGGGTCAGCCGCCGCGTGAAGAACAGCGCCACATCGCACTGGCTCAGTGGGCTGAGATCGCCGAGGTGGTCCGGATCCGGCGCGCTGACCAGGGTGCAGGCGGCGTTGTAGCCCGCCTCGAGGTATTGCTGAAAGGCCTTAAGCGACTTATCCGACTCGTATTCGAACGAGCCGGAGATGCAGCAAACGCGGAGCGGCGCGCTCGCGGCTTGGGCAGCCAGCAGGACGAACAGGCTGAGCAGGAACAGCCAGCGTTGGATCGTCGGAGCGCCGAAGCGGGGGAGCGCGAGGCCCCCGAAACGTCGAGGAATTGAAGGTGCGGCACTGATGGCACAGGCAGGCCCACTCAAGACCGAGGACCTTGATCGCAGATGGAAAGCGGCGGCGTTCACGGGTTGTTGGAAAGCCGGTATAGTCCAAGCGCCGGGATTGGTCGAGCAGTTTTAAGGACATTCACGGACTGCGGACGCCTCTCCGCTTCTGGCTGCCTGGCCATCAAACCGTGGCCTTCCGCCCGGTGGGCTTGGACGGACTTTTGTCGCACGTACGACAAAAGTTCGTCGGCTCCGTAACCCCGGATCCCAAGCCGGATGGGACTCGGCCACCGAGGGTCTGGCCGTTGCAACAGTTTCGGTACCGGACGGAAAACCGCTGAAGCTCTTCTGGAGGCGCTGCTCGGCGTGCCACCCGGCTGCAGCCGGGCGTTCAGGCGGAGGCCGGCCGCGTGCAAGCCACGCAGAGGCGCCCACGCGATGCGCGGCGAACGGGGTTGAGGCCACTTCAACGGCCCTTGGCAGGAGGGGGTGCAGTGGACTGCCGCCCCAACGGAGCCCCGAACGCCGCCGCCACCTGTCCTTCCCTGCCGACTCCGCCGGCCCAACCCAAGTGCCGGCGGGGATGGGGTCGAAGATTTCGCTTCTGCTGGGCGTCTAGTTGGTGTTTTACTCGGTCCTGAATGATGAGCGACACGCATCCCCTGACGACGACGGGGTTTGAACTAAGCGGTTACCGCGTGGCCCGGTCCTTCGGAGTGGTACGCGGCATTGTCGTCCGCTCGCGCTCGATCGTCGGCAACATCGGCGCCAGCATCCAGAGCCTGTTCGGCGGGAATATCTCGCTCTACACCAACTTGTGCGAGCGGGCGCGCGATGATGCGTTCAACGAAATGCTGACCCACGCGGGCCAGCTCGGCGCCAATGCGGTCGTCGGCGTCCGCTACGACGCCACCGAGATTGCCCCCGGGATCACCGAGGTGCTCTGCTACGGCACCGCCGTCTTCGTCGAACCGGCGCGGCCGCCCGCGCTGGCGTGAACCGGCGCCCCGATGGCAGCCGGCGTCCCCCACGGCCGCCTATCCGACGTGACTGGTGTTGGGCGCGGACATCCCGGCGCGCTCCCGCGGTGGGCTCGATCGGCTCAGGACTTGAATGATTTATGGCAGGACACAGTAAATGGGCGAAGGTAAAGCATTTTAAGGGAGCGATCGACGCCAAGCGCGGGAAGATTTTCTCGAAGCTGGCGAAAGAAATCGCGATCGCCGCCAAGCTGGGCGGAGGCGACCCGGACATGAACCCGCGGTTGCGCATGGTGCTGCTCAAATGCCGCGCCGCCAACATGCCCTCGGACAACATCGAGCGC
>JAGWYX010000719.1 GCA_018969165.1 Verrucomicrobiota bacterium | reverse complement strand
CTCCCGCCCTTGGGGCACCCTCTCCTCCGCTGGCGGCGGAGGAGAGGACCGGGGAGAGGAGGCGTCCCTTCCCACGTCGTTCATGGGAAGGGGCCGTCCCGGTTCGTGGCACAAACCCAGGCACCGACTTGCGCCGTGGTTGCGGAGCGGCTTGGCGATGCTGGTAGGTTGCCTGGTGGCGCTGTGGACCGTCGCGGCGTCGGCGCAGCAGGAGATCAACATCAACCGTGCCGGGGGTGTTCACCTGATTCCTATCTCGATGTCGGGTTTCACCGGCGAAGTCGAATCGACGCTGCGGTTCGACCTCGAGGTCGCCGGGTTCCGTTTCGTCGGCGCCGAGACCGCGCAATACCAACTCACGGGTAACAACGGTGAGGGCAGTGTCGAGGGCTTCGTGACGGACCGGATCAGCCGCCAGACGAAGCTGGCCAAGAAGTTCACCGGGGGGTCGCGGCGTCGGCTGGCGCATGCGCTTTCCGACGCGATTGTGCTGGCGCTCACCGGCCAGCCGGGCATTGCCGAGACCAAGATCGCGTTCCGCATCGAGGCCAACGGTGGGGCGGAGATTTACGTGGCGGATTACGACGGGCACAACGCCCAGCCGGTCACGCGCGATCATTCGCTGGCGGCGGCGCCGTGCTGGGTGCCGGGTCATCGCATCCTGTATTACACCTCGTATCGGCTGGGGAATCCGGACATTTACTCGCAGGACCTGCAGACGGGCGAACGCCGCGTCGTGGCGCGCTATTCGGGGTTGAACACCAGCCCGGCGGTGTCGCCGGATGGCAGTCGCCTGGCGATGATTCTCAGCAAGGCCGGCAGCCCGGATGTGTATGTGAGCGATCGGGCCGGGGGACACCTGCTGCAATTGACCCACACGCACGAAGACGAGTCTTCGCCCTGCTGGTCGCCGGACGGTGGGACGTTGTGTTTCACTTCGCGGATCAGCGGGCGGGCGGCGCTCTACGTCGAGTCAGCGGCGGGCGGAGCCATGCGCCGGTTGCGGACCGAAGGCGCCATCAACACGACCGAGCCGGACTGGTCGCCGGACGGCAGGACGATCGCCTTTACGGCGCAGATGGGCGGTTTCCAAATCTGCACCGTGCCGGCGCGGGGCGGGGAAGTGACGGTGCTGGTGGGGGGTGAAGACCCCTCGTGGGCGCCGAACTCACGGACGCTGATATTCACGCGGCGGGTTGGGCACCGGGCGATTTTGTCTTTGCTTGACGTTCCGACCAAACGAGTCAAGGATATCGCCCAAGTTACGTCCGGAGAAGTTTCCGAGGCTAGTTGGGCCAGGTAGAACGGTTTCCGACGAAAAGAAGACCTAAAATGAAACGCTCATTTGTTTTCACACTGGCGGTTCTGTGTCTGACGTTGATCTTTGGGAGCACCGGGTGCAAATCCCCGCGCAAAGGATTGACGTACATCCCTGGAGCCAGGCCAGCGACACCGGGAGGCGGCGGTCCAAGCGGACCGATTGTTCCGCCGCCGGGACCGGCGACGCCAGTCGAGCCGCCGCCGGGCGAGAGCCCGCTGGCCAAGACCGGCAGCGGTATCGAGCTGCCCAACGCGGATAAATTTGCCAATGCCGAGGCGCACCCCGAGATCCTGAAGGATGACTCGGTGTATTTTGATTTCGACCGGTCGGACGTGAAATCGAGCGAGCGGAGCAAGGTCGAGGCGGTTGGCAGTTACATGAAAGACAATGCCAAAGACCTGCTGCGGATCGAGGGCAACTGCGACGAACGCGGCACCGAGGAATACAATCGGGCGCTGGGCGAGCGTCGGGCACTGGCCCTGCGGGAGTACCTGGTGAACCTTGGCATCAGCGCGGACCGGATCACCACCCTGAGCTACGGCAAGGACAAGCCGGTCGATCCCGGCCACAACGACGCGGCGTGGGCCAAGAATCGGCGGGGCGATTTCGTGGTGCTGAAGCCCAAGCCATAGTTTTCGGGCTTTACTAAACCCGACGCCAGGCTTAAGTTGGCGCAATGGTTAGCAGCATGAATGTTTTATTTGCCGGAGTAATCGGTGGCTGGGAGATGGTGTTGATCCTGGCCGTCGTGTTGATCCTGTTCGGGGCCAAGCGACTGCCGGAGTTGGCCAAGGGCTTGGGGCAGGGCATCAAGGAATTCAAGAAGGCCACGCGCGAAGTTACCGACGAAGTGCAGCGGGCAATTGAAGAGGAACCGCCCCCGCCGCCGCCTCGCAAGATCACGTCGGGCCCGACCGAGACCGTTCCCGCCGCATCCGAATCTTCTCCCACGCCCAAGGCTTGAGCAGGCTCCGCGTCGCGGTTTAGCATGGTTACCGAGCCCGACGAGCCCCAACCAGGGCCGGAGGCGGAAGAAGGGGGTCCCGTTAAGTCCTTTCTGGAGCATCTGGAGGATCTCCGTTGGACCCTGATCAAAAGTTGCGCCGCCATTGGTGTCGGCGTGCTGGTCTGCTTGCTGGCCGGGCACGACGTCATGGCGGTCCTCAAATGGCCGCTGATCCGCTCCGGCCATCTCTTGCGGCGCACCCAGCAGTCGGTCACCCTCCTCTTCGGCACCAATGTCGTCGGCACCCTGACGCCGGGAACCAATCGCGTCGGCAGCCTCGACCTGGGTTCGGCGCCGACTCGAATCCTCCGCCTGGTGCCGGTGCCGATGGGCACGAACCAGGTCCTGGGCATTGTGGCGGAAACCAATCGTGCCGTCGATCCCGACGAAGCGCCGGCGCGGCTGCTGAACCTCGGGCCGGCCGGGGGATTCTTTGTGGCCTTCCAGATCGCGTTGTACGGGGGGATTGTGCTGGCGGCGCCGTTCGTGATCTATTTCGTTGCCCAATTCGTCTTGCCGGCGCTGAAATTCCGGGAAAAGAAATACATCCTGCGCGGATTCGGGGTGGGCATGGGACTGTTCATGACCGGGGTTTGCTTTTGCTATTTCGTCCTGATGCCGGTGGCGCTGCG
>JAGWYX010000718.1 GCA_018969165.1 Verrucomicrobiota bacterium | reverse complement strand
ACACTGAAACTCGAACTGCCGCTCCCGAATCAGCGCTTTTACTCCGCTGCTTTTCGAGATTAACCGCGATTATGTGTTGACATGGCGAGCGGTTTTGCTAGAAACGCCAGCATTGCCCTAAGCAACAACCAACAGGCTGATCGCTGGTTTGATCCGCGTACTCGGGGCATCCAAACCACTACGGATGTGAGGATGCGCGGCACGGACGAGCGATGGCCGGTGCAATAGCGAGAGCATGTTATGCGAAATCCACCCAACCTGAAGAGTTCAATCCTGGCCCTCGGCACCTTGGCCGTGTTCTGGACTGGCACCGTTTCCCAGGCTGCCGTCGTTGTCCCGCCGTGGATGATGGCCCCGGCCGGCGCGGTCAACACCAACCTGGTCGGTTTCAATGTCAAAACCGTCCAGACCGACAGCGTGCTGCCCGGCGACGGCAATGCCGACTACCTCACCGAGGAGATGCTGGCGCCTTCAGCACCGAATGTGGCCGGAACGGCCATTGATCCCACCCTGGGCACGTCCGCCGACAACGTGGTGGACTATACCGGCGCGCTCAATAGCATTCCTCCCGCCGTTGACCAGTACTGGGCCGTCACCAATGTGATCTGTTTCGAAAGAAGCGCCACCGCGTTCGGGGCTTACGACGGCGCCGCGATCGATGGCTTTAGCACCACCCTCTGGCCAGGCATTCCCGGCTCCAACAGCAGCTACGAGCGCTTTGCCTGTGAAGCTATCACCTACCTCTACCTCCCCGCCGGCACCAACACTTTCATCGTCAATACCGACGACGATTTCAAACTCACCATCGGCGTCCGCGCCAACCCCGATGACGCCTTCCGCGTCGAGGCCGGCCGGTTTGAAGGCGGTCGCGGCACGAGCGATTCCGTCATGAGCGTGATCGTCCAGCAGGCCGGTTATTACCCGGTCCGCTGCACTTATGCTCAAGGGACCGGCGGTGCCTGCTGGGTCTGGATGTCCGAAACGGGCACAACCAAGATCCTCGTCAATGACCGCACCAACCCGAACGCCATCCTGGCTTATCAACTCCCGCCCTTGAGCACCGCAACAGTCCTGCCGCCTTACGCCGTCTCGGTCACGCCGGTCCCGGGCACCCAGACCGCCGATCCCAACCTCGTGCAGGTCGTCATGACCAATGGCACCATCGCCCTGGACACCAACTCGCTCAGCCTCTCGGTGGATGGCGCCACCGTCGCCGCGACCGTCTCCCAAAACACCAACAACCAAACGGTCATCTCCTACACCCCGCCGACCTTGTTCTCCCCCGGGTCCACGCACACGGCCGCCCTGTTCTTCAAGGACCAAGCCTCGCCGGCCAACAGCTACACCAATGATTGGATCTTCACCATCAGCGCCTATGCCACCCTCACCGCCAACGACGCCGTGCCCACCGGCAGCGTCGATACCACCAAGACCGGATTCAAGGTGCGCACCTCGGTGGTTGACCTGCCGTACAACCTGATGAACGGCGTCTGGCGCGCCCAGCAACAGATGGATGGTTTGCTCGGCACCGCTCTCTTCACCAATGCCTTCCCGAACGTGGCCTTGACCAACTCCGCCTCCCCGGACGGCAGCTACACCGAGACCAACTTGATTAACTACAACATCACGGCCGGCACCGGCGCTGATATCGGCGACTTCCAGTCCCCCAACTTCCCCGATGCGCAATTCCCGGGCATGCCCGGTAATGCCGTCATCCATGCCAATGGCACGGACAACGCCGCCGCCGAGGTCACCGCCTTCCTCGACCTCAAACCCGGTCTCTACAAGATGATCGTCAACAGCGATGACGGCTTCCAGGTCACCGTCGGCCCGAACTTCCACGATGCCTTGGCGGCCGGGCTGGGGACCTACGATACCCCCGGTGGTCGCGGCGCTTCCGACACCACCTTCCCATTTGTGGTTTCGCAGGCGGGCATCTATCCGTTCCGTCTCCTGTGGGAAAACGGGACCGGCGGAGCCAACCTCGAATGGGCCTTTGTTGATCCGGTGTCCGGCAGCAAAGTCCTGATCAATAACCTCACCAATACTCCAACCGTCATCAAGGCCTACTACAGCGGTCAGGGCCGGGCCTACATTTCCAGCATCACGCCCGCGTTCCGGGCTATGACCAATGGCTTCAGAATGGCCGCGCAGGATGTCGATCCCTCGGCCCCGATCAGCGTCCAGATCACCGACGCGGCCACCACGGTGGACCCCAGCACCGTCAAGCTGACCCTCGACGGCACCGCGCTCACGGTAACTCCCACCAAGAGCGGCGGGGTAACCACGGCCACCTATACGCCCAGCAGCCCGCTCCCCCTCGGCAGCCATCACGTGGTCCAGATCACCTACACCGAGAGCGACGGCACCACCCGCTCGGCCTCGTGGGCGTTCAACACCCAGCAGGTGTTCACCACGGGCGTCATCGAGAACGACCACTGGAACCAAGGCAGTGCCAGCAGCGACGAGAACGCCCTCTACACCTTGCCCGCAACGGTACCGCCTACCTTCGTGCATTACTACCCGCAATGGGAAGCCCCCTACCCGGATAATAACGAACAGGGCGACAATTACACCGAGCGCCTGTCGGCCTATTTCGTGCCCGCGACGACCGCGGACTATGTGTTCTTCACCAGCTCCGACGATTATAGTGAACTCTACATCAGCCCGGACCGCGACTTGGTGAACTTCGTCCGGATCGCGGCCGAGCCACAGTGGAACAACCCCCAGAGCTGGGTCAACTCCGACCGCAGAAACTCGACGGCGCCGGAGAACCGCTCCGACCTCAATGGCTATGTGCCTGGCACGATCCATCTGCAGGCGGGCAAGAAATACTTCCTGATGCAATTGCACTCGGAAGGCGGCGGCGGAGATCATGAAGACATGCTGGTGATGCGGGCGTCCGACGTGAGCGCCCCAGCCGGCGGCGGTTCCGGCGTGCCGGACAACACCTACCCGCCC
>JAGWYX010000717.1 GCA_018969165.1 Verrucomicrobiota bacterium | reverse complement strand
CGCTTGATCATGGCAAAGCTGTGTTCCTGGCGCAGGTGCCCGTAAACGCGCATGGCCAGGGCGCCGCCGTCGCTGTGGCCCAGCCAACGGTCGATGGTTGGAACGGACTCCGCAATTGTGGCGGCACCTGGACTGCAGCGCAGGGCCGAGCATCGCCTGCTTGCCACCGGCTTGGGAATGTCGTAGCGTGGCCCGTGAATACCAGAATTGTCACGGTTCTTTGGGATCATCATCCGTATGTATGCCGAGCCGTTTTCGCCGCATCATCGCCCACATTTCCACGCTCACTACCAGGATGCCGTGGCGGTGTACGGGCTGGACCCGGTGGAGTTGATGGCCGGCTCCCTACCCCTGCGCCAGCGGCGTTTGGTGGAAGCCTGGTGCGAGTTGCACCGGGATGAACTCATGCAGGATTGGCAGTTGCTCCAAAGCGGGCGGCATCCGCAGCCGATTGCGCCGCTGCAATAAAGAAATATGAGTCACGCGATCTATCGAGTGGAATCGTTCAAGATAGTCGGCCCCTACGCGATTGAGGTGCGCTTCGATGACGGCTCGTCGCGTCGCATCAATTTCGAGCCAGCACTCCAGGGGGAAATCTACGGCCCGCTGCGGGAGATGCGACTTTTTGAGCAGGTCCGGTTGGACCGCGAGGTACACACGCTGGTCTGGCCAAATGGCGCGGACTTCGATCCTGCGACGCTACATGATTGGCCGGCTGACACCAAGGAGGTCGCTGCGGCAGTCGAGCCGTGGTCGCACGCTCACGAAATCCGCCCGTGATCGGCTTTATTGAAGGGCGGATTGTGCCCCCGTTGCTCGAACCGGCGCGGTGCCGAAGTCTACGCGCTTGATCATGGCAAAGCTGTGTTCCTGGCGCAGGTGCCCGTAAACGCGCATCGCCAGGGCGCCGCCGTCGCTGTGGCCCAGCCAACGGCTAATGGTCGGAATGTCCACCCCCGACTCAATGCAGGTCGTGGCGAAGAAGTGACGGAAATCGTGGTGGGTGAAATGTGGGTAACCCAGCCGCCGGCAGGCGTTGTGCAGGCATTTCTTGGCGCTCAGGATCGGGATGATCTGATCGTCGGGCTTCGGTTGCTCGCCGGCGCACAGCTTTTCGAGGAAAGCGCGCAGGGCGTTCGTCATCGGAATAACCCGTCGGCTGGTCTCGGATTTGGTCCCCTGGATGGTGATCGCGTGCTTGCCGAAGTCCACGTCCCGCCAGCGGGCCTGCCGGGCTTCACCCAGCCTCGCCCCCGAATAGGCGAGGAATTCGACCAGGTCCGCCCCGGTCTTGCTTTTGGTCTGGCTGTCCTTGCGCCCTTCGGACAGCCGGATCGCGGCGACTAGATTCTGGAACTGCTCCCGGCTCGGAACCACGATTTTCGCTTGAACGATCTTGGGCCGTTTGAGGCTTGCGGCCGGGTTGGTCAGAATCAGACCGTGGGCCTGAGAGTAGCGCAAGACCGCGTTCAGAAGTTCGAGTTCGTGGGCGAAGGTTTGAGCGGCGACCTCGGGTCCCCGTGCGGTGGCCCAAACCTCACACTGGCGAGGGGTGATGTTGCGGATCGCCACCCCCCGGAAATGGGGGGTGAGGTTGTTGATTCGGATTTCCCTCTGAACAATGGTCGCCGGGCGAAGGGTGTGCTTGATCGACTCCAACCAGCGCAGGGCGACGTCTTTGAAGCCGAGCTTGGCGTCTTCGGTGATCGTGAGGCTGCCGACCTGGGCCTTGAGGTCGGCTAGGCGCCGTTCGGCGAGCTTACGGTCGGCGGTTTGGAGCGACCGTCGAAATTGCTTGCCGCCTCTTTTTACCAGTGCGTAGTATCCGGCCGATGATGCGAGTCGATAGAGATTTGCGGCGACCTTGTGGAACACCGCCTGTTTGGGCGGTCCGGGTGGGTTTTGCTGGTCAGAATCCATGCGACAAGCATAGGGTGACAAGTCGAAAAGTAGCCCATCGTCATTTTGTTCTCAATACATTGCATAGCAGTTAGTTGTGCGCGGTTAGCTCAGTGGTAGAGCACTACCTTGACACGGTAGGGGTCAGAGGTTCGAACCCTCTATCGCGCACCACCCTTCGCATGAATCCCCCAGCCCTTCGGGCCACCACTTCACGTAAAAGTCGGTCTGCTGATTCCCAATGGTTTGCGCGAGACTTTCGGAGTAACCGAGGTTCGGTAGGGCGACGGCCGCCGATTGCGCCGGTGGCGGGCCGGACGACGGCGCGCCGGGACGGCGACGCCCTACCGGGTTCATGGGCCGTGAGCAGGTCCAAAAGGAACAAGGGACTTTCCATGAACCGGACCGCGGGTTGTCTTCAACCCGCAGCGACCCGGCACGCGCTGCGGCTTGAGACAAGCCGCGGTCCGATCGCGTGCTGGTTCATGGGCCGCATGCGCGTCCAAAACTTTGAGGCTCCCCGAGTACCTGGTAGGTACGCCGCGCTGAAAGCGCGGAATCCGAGCGGGCGCGGACGGCGGAGCGCGCCGTTCCTGCCCTGGAATCCCCACCGGCGCGGGTTTTGGCGGTGCGTGATTCGGCGAGGAAGCTGGGAATAAAAGAAGGCGCCGCCACCAGGCTCGAAACGAACCGCCGGCTCCGGCGGTCCATCCGATGCAGGGCCTGAGGCGGCGCCTGTTGCGGGTTTCAAACCGCTGCCGTCCGATTAGTCATCGCCACCGCCATCGCCACCGCCATCGTGACCCGGCCGGTGCTGGCGGTCGCCGTGAGGTTTCGCGTGATCGTCGGCCTCGCCGTGGTGATCGCCTTCCCCGTGTTCGTTTTCCTCAATTTCGGAGCCGGCGACCAGGATGCCGTTATAGATGACCGGGGCGTTGGTGCCGCTGGCCGGCACGGCATACTGCAGCCGTCCTGTCAACCGGAAGGAGGTGATCTGGTTGCTGGAATCATAGGCGATGCATTCGGTCGCCGCCATTGTGCCGTTGGCGACCATGTTGGTGCTGG
>JAGWYX010000716.1 GCA_018969165.1 Verrucomicrobiota bacterium | reverse complement strand
GGTAGCCGAGTTGGTGTCCGCGCAAGGGGTATTGGGGCGCGGTGGCGATGCTCAACTCGTCGGGCAGGGAGATGGCACCGGGTCGCATCCGCAGTTCGCGCAGCAAGCGACCGATGCCGAACAGCACCCCGCGGGCGTCGTTGCCGATGACGAACACGGCCGAGGCGTCGCCGTCACGGCGCTGGCGGATGCGGAAGCCCTCGGCGCCGGCGACGCCCGGATCGGCGGCGAGGTCGGCGGCGAATTTGCCGCCGAAGTCTCTGAGGGCGGAGGCGGGACCGACAGCGACGACCGGGGTCGGGGCGGCCGGCCAGGCCTGGGCGATCGGCCAGCGAACGCGCGAGCGTTTTTCGACTTCCTCGACCAGCATGGTGATCGCCTTTCGTTCCGGCGCGGAGAGGTTGGGAGGTGTGACGAGGGTCGCGCGGCTCAGGTCGGCGCCGCGGGCGGTGGCCAGGGCGTGGGCAAAGATGACCAGCAGGTAGAGCGGCGTCGGGGGTGGAAACTGGCGGAGTCGATGAGCGGGTCGGCTTGGCGCCGAGGCGGCGCCTGGGGTGGGATGAACGAACCGTCGGGGCTGCATGCCGCGCAGTTTAGCCGCTGGCGTCGCCAATGCCAGCGCGTTTGTCGAGCGCGCTCACGGTCCGAGGAACTGGAGGCGGTCAAAGGCCAGGGGATCGAAGCGGGCCTTGCCGAAGAGGGGGCTGCTGACGGCAACGCCCGCAGCGTCCCATTTATCGATCCTGACGGTGATGTGGCCGCCGTCGCTGAAGAAGGCGCGCACCGCGCCGGGGGGCGGCGCGTGGGCCACCCCGGGGTTCGTCTGGGCAAGCTGGATCAATTTGATACGGCTCCACGGGATGGTCAACGGAGTGGTCGGGTTGGCGACGGCGAGTTTGTCGGCGCGCAAACTTTCGACGCGGCCGGCGACTTTATCGCCGTTGCGCAAGCGGGTCAGGTCCTCTTGGAGTGCGGCGGGGCGGGTGGGATTTTCGTCAAGCTGGCCGTCCCACTCGGTGACACGGAGGTTGCTGAGCTTGGCGGCGCCCGAGCCCTGGTGGACGAAGCGCATCGCGGTGCCGTCACCGGCGAAGGACTGCGGGTCCACCCACTGTTTGATCAGGGCGCCATCGACGAGCAGCGCGACCGAATGCCGCGGTTTGCTGGCGCGGATTTCGATATGGGCGCTGGTTTTCTGGTCGAAGGCGTGGACGTAAACCTGGCCGAGGGAGCGGAGCGGGTCGTGTTTATCGACCACCAGCACGTCGGCCATCGAGAAGGTCAACATCAGGCTATAGAACTCGCCGAAATCCGGTTCGAGATCGCGGGCCTGGAGGCGGACGGGCTGGAGGTAATCGGTATCGATCGCGATGGCCAGGTGCGGGGCGCCTTTCCAGGCCAGGTCGAACTGGACGCTGGCGGTGGGCGGCAAATGGAGGTCACGCGCAATCGAGGCGGCCTGGATGGCATAGAACGCACCGTTCCGGTAATGCCAGGTGCCGGACTCCAGCGCCGGCGCGGTCACCTTGCCCACCGTCCAGCCGTCCAAACCCGTCGGTCCCGCATAAATGAGCGCCGGGCCGGTCGCCAGCGGCTGGATCCAATCCACGTTGGTCCGGGCCAGGGTCAAGCTTCCCGCATACCAGGTCTTGACTTCGAGCCGGTTGGCGTTGATGGCGACGAGGCCGGCTTGGAACTCATCCTGGTTGACCAGGTGGACGCGGCAGGCGTTGGTCAACCGGGTTTCCGACGCGGCCCGGAGCGGGAACTGGATTTCGGCAACGGCCTCCGCCTCAAGATCGATCGGCTCGGCGACGTCCGGGCGTCGCCACCGGATGCCGGTTTGGGGATCGATGGCATCGAGCATGCCGTATAACAAATCGCCGTTGCGGAGCAGGACCGACTCCCGCGCGCCCGCCCCGACAGCGGGAATGGGCAATGCCAGAAGGGCGAGGAAGGCCGCGCAGCAGGCGCCCGAGACCAACCGGCGGCGGCGGCGCGGGGCGAGCGCTGGACTCGAGCCTTGGTGGGATGCGAAACGGTGGAGCCGCTTATTCATCCCACGCACCCTCGTCTTTGGCTGATGCGGCCGGTGGCGCGTCATCGGGCGCCGAGCGGTCGAGATTGAACTGGAGTCGGCGGATGGGTTGGGAGCGGAGAGCGAGGTGGCCGAAGATGTCGCTTTGGCCGGAGACTTGCTGGCCCTCCCACTGTTCCAGTTGGAGCGACAGGATGGTGCCGCCGGCGAAGAAGGCTCGAGTTTGGCGCGGGGAGGTAGGCGGCCGGTTGGTGGGGGCGTTGTCCAGGAGGATTTGCGTCACACGGGACAGGGGGATATCGAGCTGGGTCTGCGCGGTGACGACCGTGAGCTTGCCGTCGTGCACGCCGCGGAGGGTGCCGGTGAGCTGATCGTGGTTGACCAGGCGCACCCAATCGCCCGCCGGGGGCGGGTTGGTGGTGGCTTCACTCTCGGTCGGGCCGTCCCAGGAACAGACTCGCAGATCGCTGAGGCTGAGCCGGCCCGAGGAGTTGTCCAGTTGGGGAAAAAATACGATGCCCGGTCCCTGGGTCAGCAGGCCGCGGGCATCCTTCCAGCGATAGACCGGTCCGCCGTCCACCCGGAGTTCGAGCGTGGACTGGTCTTTGAGGGCGCGGAGTTCGAAGTGGGCGTGATTTTTCTTGAGGAGTTCCGGAAGCGCGGATTGACCGAGTTGCAGCACGCCGAAGCCGCTTTGGACGCGTTGGACATTGACAAAACCCGAGCCCAGAAACACCAGGTAGGAACTGGCGTTGTAATCCAGGCGATCCAGCACGTCGGTGTAAAGGACCAGGATCATTTCAAAGGAACCGGTCCAGGCCAGGTCGAACTCGAGGCTGGCGGAACCCCGAACGTGGAAGTCGCGGGCCAGGCTGGAGGTAGCCGAGGCGATGAAGGCGCCGTCGCGATACTGCCAGGCCTGCGGATCGCGTC
>JAGWYX010000715.1 GCA_018969165.1 Verrucomicrobiota bacterium | reverse complement strand
CGCCGAGATCATCGCGTTCAAAACCGACCCGGCCTGCCGCGTGTTCCTCAGCACCGACAGCGGGAGCACCGGTTTGAACCTCCAAAACGCCAGCGTCGTCATCAACTGTGACCTGCCCTGGAACCCGGCCAAATTGGAACAACGCATCGCGCGCGCCTGGCGCAAACACCAAACCCGGCCGGTCACCGTCTTCAACCTGGTTTCCGAGAACACCCTCGAACATCGCATGCTCGACACGCTGGCCAGCAAGCAGGCGTTGGCCGACGGCGTGCTCGACCTCAAAGGCGACCTCGCGGCGATCAAGCTGCGCAGCGGCAAGTCCGCCTTCCTGGCCAAGCTCCAGCAGTTGGTCAGCCCCCTGCCCGACCATCTGAAATCTCAAATCTCCAATCTGAAATCGCCTCTACCCGCCGACCGGTCCCTCGCGTTCGCCCACCGCGTGCGCGAGACCATCAACGGCGCCCTGGTGCGCTGCGAAGAACGCTTCCCAGCCGAAGGTCCGCACTCCGTCCTGCTCATCGTCGTGGACGGCAACGCCACCCAATATCGCCCGCGACTCGAATCCCTCCACGCCGAGTTGTTCGGACCCGGCCGGTCCGATCCCTTGGCGCCGGTCCAGTTCGAGGTCATCGACCGGGCGACAGACGAGGCCCTGCAACGACTCCTGGTGAGTGGGCTGATCGCCAAAACCACACGTGCCGCCCGACCGCTTTTCCCGGCGGTCGAAGGCGCTGCCACGACTCCGTTGTCCGCCGAGGAACAGGCCAAAGCCCAGGCCCACCGCGCCCAGGCGGCGCGTCGCCTCAAGATGGCGCGCCTGCTCGGCGACGGCGGCCTGGCCGAAGAAGTCCGGGCGCCAATCCTCGACGCGATCGCCACGCTCGGGCGTGCGCTGGCCCTCGAGGCCCGGTTGCCAGAACCGTCCAACTGCAATGAGGCGGTGCGGACGCCGTTGGCCGTGTGCTGGAAGGAATCGCTCACGGTCGTGCGCGCGTTCGCCGCCGATCCCAGTCATCCGTGGCTGCCGGTCGTCGAGGCGCTGGCACGGTTTTGAACCAGGCCACGGCTTGTCCCAAGCCGCAGCGGGTCGAGGACAACCCGCGGTCCGATCGTACGCGGTTCCAGGTTCCATCCCTGACGCCAACCGGGTTCAGACGGTTTCCGGCAGGAGCCACGGCGCGCGATAACGAGCGCGCCGCAGGAAACGCTCAGCCTCGGGCGCGTCGGGAAAGGACTCGGTGCCGGCGTCGAACTTCAGCTTGGCGTTGCCCATGCGCCACGCCGCGTTGGCCAGGTGGCAGAGTAATGCCGACTGATGGCCTTGCTCGACATCGGCGTTGGGCCGGGCGCCGGAACGGACGCAGGCCACGAAGTTGTCGATGTGCCACCGATCGCCCTGTCGGCCATAGGCCTGCTCGATCACCTTGTGGTTTTCGTCGAAGACCTGCCAGCCGTCGCCGTGGCGGCCAAGACACATGCAGGCCTGGCTCCCGAGGATTTCGATCTTCGTGCCGTTCCACGCCCAATCGGAAAACGCGTCCCGATCCCGTAGATTGAACGGCGTCTTCTTCATGTACGGTGTCCACAAGGCGCCCTCGAAATGCAGGGTGTAGCGGTCGTACTCGAACGTGGCGAACTGGGTGTCGGGCAAGTCGCGACCGTCCTGCAGGACCAGGATGCCGCCCGTGTGCGCGACGGTTTTTGGCGGAGGCGGATCTCCCAAGGCATAACGAGCCAGGTCAAGCTGATGCACCGCGTCGCCGGGAATCGGGCCACAACTGAATTCGGCCGTATTGAGCCAGTAACGGCCGGGAATATAGGGCAACCGGGCCGCGGGTCCACACCACCGATCATAGTCGAAACCCTCGGGCAGTGGCTGCTCCGGGCCGAGATGCTGCGCCGGGTGCTGCATCAGGTTATAGACTCGCACCAGGCGGATGCTGCCCAATTTGCCCGATTGCACCACGTCCCGCGCCGCCTGGGCGTACGGGGCGCTACGGGACTGCATGCCGACGTTGACGACCCGCCGGTATTTGCGCGCGGCCTGGACCATCTTGCGCCCCTCCTGGACGCTGTAGGCCATCGGTTTTTCGACATAGACATGCTTGCCCGCCTGACAGGCCAGAATGCTGCCCAACGCGTGCCAGTGATCCGGCGTGGCGTTGATCAACACGTCCACCGCTCGGTCCTCGAGGATGCGGCGGAAATCCCCGACGCAACGTGGGGACCGCCCTTGGGCATCTTCCACGAGCTTGCGCGTGCCCGGGAACCGCCGTGCGTCCACATCACAGAGATAAGCGATCTCGACATCCTTGCGTGCGGCGAACATGCCCGCCAGCGCCGTGCCTCGTCCGCCGATGCCCATGACCCCGACGATGATTCGGTCATTGGCCCCGACGGCGCGTTGGTTCCCGAGCACAGCCAGGGCCGTGACGGTGGTGGCGGATTGGGTCAGGAACCGGCGTCGATTCAGAGTCGTCATAGGATCTCCATGAGTTCGCCCCGCGTGTCCACAAAAAGTCGGAGGTCCTGATTGTTTGGCTGGAGCCTACGGCCCTGGCAAGTCAATTCCGTTGGCGGGACGGGCCAATGTGCGGGGCCGCGGAGGCTCCTTCCTGTTGCATTGGGAGGCCAGGCTTGGTTTACTGGAGTCCTGCACTGTTTAAAAAATCGCAACTATGAATACCCACACCTCCCGGCGGCTCGCCTGCGCGCTCCTGAGCGCTGCCGTGGCCGGCGCCTGCCACCTCACCCCGACCGCTCTTGCCCAGCCCGATCCCCATTGGCTCGATCATGACCGGCGTCGTCCGCAACCGGCGGTGATCGACCCCGGCACCGCCAGCACGGCCGAGCAGCCGGGCAAGCCACCGTCCGACGCGGTGGTGCTCTTCGACGGGAAGGACCTCTCGCAGTGGGTCAGCATGGACGGTGAGCCAACCCAGTGGGTGATCCAGGACGGCATCATGCAGTGCG
>JAGWYX010000714.1 GCA_018969165.1 Verrucomicrobiota bacterium | reverse complement strand
CGCCGTGGATTTGCACCTGGTTCCCGCGCCCGACGCCGTAGCTGGTCGTCGTCCATTCCCCCACGCCGTCCACGGTCAGGAACGCCGCCTCGGGATACGGCGAGGGGAAGAAGGCCGAGGCGGCATGCGATTGGTGGTGTTCGGGGAACAGGATCGGGCCGGGGAACGACAGTTGCTTCTGCAGGTCCGCCTTCATCCAGATTTTATCCTTGATCCAGAGCGGGATGGCCTGGAGGAAGGTCCGCAGGCCCGCCGGCGCGCAGGCCAGATGCGTGTGCAGGATGCGATCGAACTTGAGGAACGGCTTTTCATAGAACGCCACGTAATCGACCTGGTCGATGGTGATTGCCCCGGCCTGCAGACAATACGCGATGGCCTGCCGCGGGAAGGCGGCGTCATGTTTCTTGCGGGAGAACCGTTCCTCCTGCGCCGCGGCGACGATCACGCCGTCACGCACCAGGCAGGCGGCGCTGTCGTGGTAATAAGCCGAAATGCCCAGGATGTGGGTTGCGTCTGGAGAGCCGGACCGTGCCACCAGGGCCGCTGCGCTCATTGGAACGGGCGAGGTGCGGCCGCAGATCCCAGGGCGCTGCCTTGCTGGCTTGCCGGCATGGTGTTTCCCGGTTCCGTCCACCCCGCGCGCCGGGCCCGGGGCCTCACGCGGTCGGCCCACTGAGAAACTCTCGCGGGTCGGTGATTTTGCCCGTGACGGCGCTGGCCGCCACCGTGGCGGGGGAAGCCAGAAACACCTGGGATTCTTTGTGACCCATCCGTCCGGGAAAATTGCGGTTGGTGGCGCTGATGCATTTCAACGGGGTGTTCATCCGGCCAAAGGTATCCACCGGTCCGCCCAAGCAGGCGGCGCACCCGGCGTTCTCGGTCATCTGCACCCCCGCCTCGACGAGGATTTCCCAAACCGTCTTGCTCTCCCACCGTGCCGACTGCAGGTCGTGCACCACCTCCGGGGTGGCCGGCACCCCGAACGTGTCGATCACCACTCGCCGACCGCGCACGACCCGGGCGAACTCGAGGAAGTCGCTGGTCTTGCCGCCGGTGCACGAGCCCACGTAGGCGCGGTCCAGTCGGATGTGCCCCAACTCCTTGGCCAGCCGGCGTTGGCCCGGGTTGGGGTGACAGGCCACGGTGGGTTCCAGCCTCGACAAGTCCACCGTCAGTTCGTAAGCGAACCGCTCGTCCCGGTCACGCTCGACCGGCGTGTAGGCCGTCGGCGTTCCGTTGAGCCGGCAGCGGGCATCGACGTAAGCCTGGGTTTGGGCGTCGAATTCAAAGACGCCGTTCTTGCCGCCGGCCTCGATGGCCATGTTCGCAATCGTCATGCGGTCATCCATCGACAAGCCCGCCACTCCCGGACCGTCAAACTGCATGGCGCGGTAAGTTGCGCCATCGAAGCCGATCTGACCGATGCAATGCAGGATGAGGTCCTTGGCCATCACGCCGGGTTGCAGCTTGCCTTCGAGCCGGAAATGCATGGTGGCGGGCACTTTCAACAGGAGCTTGCCCGTGCCCAGCACGAAACCGGCGTCGGTGTTGCCAATGCCGGTCGCAAATTCGTTGAACGCCCCGGCCATGCAGGTGTGGGAATCGGTCCCGAACAGAATCTCGCCGGGCCGGGTATGGCCCTTGGCCGGCAAGGCGGTATGGCAGACCCCGGCGTAATGCGAGCCATACTGCCGCTGCGACGTTCCTTGCCCTGGATCAAACGTCCAGTGGCCGTTGGGGTCGTCAATCACATCGTAGAAATATGGCAGGCCCTGTTCCCGCACAAACTCGCGCAGGATGTCCACGTTCCGATTCGACCGGGAGTCGGCGGTGAAAATATAATGGTCAGGGATGATCACCACCCGGTGCCGGTCCCAGACCTTGGCCTGCGGGCCGAACTCGCGCTTGAACACCCCGATCGTGCCTGGCCCGCACACGTCGTGGGTCATCAGGATGTCTGCTTTCACCCAGACATTGTCGCCGGGTGCGACTTCGGCCTTGCCGGCCGCCCGGGCCAGTAGTTTTTCGGTCAGCGTCATATATGCGTCTCCAAACTAACCAAGCGCGCGCACGAGCGCAAGGTTCCTTGAACCGTGAAACCTGCCGGAATCAAACGGTCCGCATCCGCCAGACCGGACAGATGGGAGGTCTGAGGCGACGCCTCGCCAGGTTTGGAATCGCACGGCGTCGATCCGCCAGCGCGCCGCGCGCGGGCATGCATCGGAGATTGAACAGAACCCCGGCGGCGACGGTCAATGGATTGGCAAGAATCTCGCGGTAGATCCGGTGCTTGCTTTGCCCTTTGACTAACGTCCGCGGCGGACGTAGATATGGAACCAGATGTTTAGCGTGTCGATTCATCGCTTGAGCGTGTTGACCGTGATGCGGGCGGCCGGGTGCGCGGCCTTCGTCCTAGCGTCTCCCGCTTGGGCGGGCGACCCGATCACTTTTTCGAACCCGAAAGATCAGGCCGATCTCCCCAGCAAGAATCTGAAACTGGATCAAGACAATTCCAAGCCGTTCGACTTCCTCCAACGCAAACCATCCGGCGCGGGTGGACCGGGACCGTCGGAGCTGACCCCGTCCCTGGCGCCCAGCGCGTTGCGCGGCCGGGAGCGGCGGGACATGGAGCGATACCTCGACCGGCAGAGGAATTGGATTTTTCTTACGCCGGACAACCTCAAATCCACCGCCACTCCCCAGGAGGCCTTCGGGGTGGACGACGCCAGTCTGACAAGTCAGGACCAGCACCCCAAGAAACTGATCGAGCAGTACTGGGAGAATTCCGGTCGCGACAGCCAATCCAAGTCCAATCGCGTGAGCGATTCCAGCCGCCGGACTGACGGCGCTTTGTCGGACATCGACAACTTGGACGCCGATGCCGCCGGGGCCAACAAAGGCGCGGCTCCGAGCGCCTCGGCCTCGGCCTCCTCGACACGAGCCGGTGAGCGCGGTTTGAATCCGCTGCTGGAT
>JAGWYX010000713.1 GCA_018969165.1 Verrucomicrobiota bacterium | reverse complement strand
AAAAATACGCGAATTCGGCGTGAGCAATTTTCGCAAGCCGCTGCTCGAGACGTTGGCGCCTGACGAGACATTCCCGGAGATCAATCAACTGCCCTACAGCCTGGTGGATCGCGGCGTCGAGCGGGACGGGACTCTCCCGTTCATCCAGGAAACGCCCATGCGCGTCCTGGCGCACTCCCCGATGGGCAAGGGCGTTCTGACCGGCAAGTACGACCGGGAGCATCGTCCACCCGCGGAGGATTACCGGCACCAGCGGATGCATTTCGCGCCGGAACACTATGCGCGCCACTTGCGGATTGCCGACGAAGTGGGCCAACAGGCGCGCGCCCTCGGCTGCACGGCCGGGCAAATGGCGTTGGCGTGGCTCCTGCACCGCCCGGCCGTGGCCGGGGTGGTGGTCGGCGCCAAGACCCGTGCCCAAGCGCAGCAGAACGCCGGTGCCGCAAGCGTGCCCCTGAGCACGGAGACGATCCAGGCCCTGGACCGCATCAGCGAGCTCAATAAAGTAGATACTTCTGCCGCTGCTGCCGAAAGGCCGCCTCGCCCGCCTTCCAGGAGTTGACAATGGCGGCGGCCGAACGCCCCGCTGCCAGCGCCTGCCGGGTCGCGTCCGAACCGGTCACCTTGTCAAACATGGCGAAGCTCTTCCGCGCCGCCAACGCTTCAAGGTAGAGATTGCGCCCCGTCAGCTTGCGCACCGCGTCCATGAGGTAAAAGCTGATCGCCAGCAACGGAGCGCGCGCGCGGTCGGTAAAATAAATCTGCGCCCCGCGCATCGGGTACACGCTGTTGAACGGTCGAAAGGTCACCGGCCGGAAACGAACCCCGTAAAGCCCAACCTGGTTCATCCCCCGACTGAACTGGTCGGCGTCCAGCCACGGCGCGCCAACAACCTGGAAGGGCCAGGGCGAACCGATCCCGATGTTCAAGCCGCCCAACTCGCCCAGCAAGCCCGTGGCCGCGTAGAACAACGGCGAGTCATCTTGCGGGATGTTGGGCGACGGGGCCACCCACGGCAGACCAGTGGCGCGCCAGACCATTCCGCGTTCCCAGTGTTTCAGCGGCACGACCGTCAGCCGGCACGGCTTGCTGATCCAGTGCTCGCCGTTGATCATCCGCGCCAGCTCGCCGCAGGTCAGGCCGTAGATGTAGGGCACTTCCCATTGCCCGACCATCGATCGGAATCGCGGGTCGAGCGTCGGCCCCTCGACGCGCTCGCCCCCGAGCGGGTCCGGTCGGTCCAGCACGACAAACTCGACGTTGGCAGCGGCGCAAGCGGCCATCGTCAGCCCCAGCGTGGTGATGAAGGTGTAGGATCGACAACCCGTGTCCTGGATGTCGTAAACCACCGCGTCCACGTTGCGCAGCATCGCCGGCGTCGGCGCCCGCGTCGGTCCCGGCCCGTAAAGCGAAAAGACCGGCAGGCCGGTCCGCGAATCCAGGCGGTTGGGGAACTCGACCCCGGCGGGCACGTCGCCGCTCAAACCGTGTTCGGCCGCGAACAGGGCGACCAAGCGGACCCCCGGTGCGCGGCGCAGCACGTCAATCGTGGATTCCAGTTGGTGATTGACGCCGGAGGGATTGGTGAGCAGGCCGACCCGTTTGCCTTGCAGCTCGCGGCAGCCGTCGGCGGCGAGGACCTCGTCGCCCAACTGGATCTGGCCAGCCACGACCAACGGCAGCAACCACAGGACCAGCAGGACGGCAATTCGCGCGCGCATCATGGCGAGAACCTAGTCGCCTCCGTAAGCCACGGCAAATGTTTTGGGGCGCGTCTTAGTGGCTTGCAGGTGCCGCCAGGTGGGCAATCTTAATGGGACTCCAACCGTCCAGGCCGAGTCGCCGATCGGCCGGAAGGCGGCGCGACAACGCCGCCCTGCCTGCCGGGCTCCAGGGATGGATGCGCGAAGCCTTTCGCGGCATTCCGGAAATCGCTTGCAGCGGCCGGCACCCTGTGAACAATCCGGGACCCAGATGGAACCACGCAGACTGACCCTGGGGCATTCGCCCGATCCAGACGACGCGTTCATGTTTTATGCCCTGGCCAAAAACCTGATCCCAAGTCATGGCTTCGCGTTCGAGCATATTCTGCAGGACATCCAGACGCTGAACGACCGGGCGACCCGCGGCGAGTTGGATATCTCGGCCATCAGCATCCACGCCTACACCTACGTTTGCGACCAATACGCCCTCCTGCCCAGCGGCGCCAGCATGGGCGACGGTTACGGCCCGCTGCTGGTGGCCCGGGAACCGCTCGAGCCCACCGCAATCGCGCGCAAAAGAATCGCCGTGCCAGGCACCCGGACGAGCGCGTTCCTGGCCCTGCAACTCGCGCTCGGGCGCCGCGCCACTGAGCTGGATTACCTGGTGGTGCCGTTCGACCAGATCTTCCGCGCGGTGCGCTCGGGAGCGGCCGAAGTAGGGCTCGTCATCCATGAAGGCCAGTTGACTTATCGCCAGGAAGGGCTCCAACTGTGCGCCGATCTCGGGGCCTGGTGGGCCGGCAATAACGACGGATTGCCGCTTCCCCTGGGCGGCAACGTCATCCACAAGCGCATCGCGCCGGCGGAGCGCAAGATCATTGCCGATCTCCTGACGGCGAGCATCCGCTACAGCCTGGAGCACCGGACCGAGGCCGTCGGCTACGCCCTCCAATTCGCTCGAGATATGGGCCGGGAATTGGCGGATCGGTTTGTGGGAATGTATGTGAACAATTGGACCCTCGATTACGGCGAGCGCGGGCGGGAATCCATCCGCAGGTTCCTCGGCCGCGCCTATCATGACGGGCTGATCCCGCGGTTGCCAGAACTGGAGTTTGTGACCTAGCGAGGCGCGCCTCAGACCTCAAGTCACCTTGGCCGTCCATCTTCGGCTCTATTTAGCCTTTGTCCGTTCACACTCCGCGCACCTCGCTCAGAGAGTCCTTGAGAAGGCAAACGCAGGCAGACAATGAGACGCTGAAACCTGACCTGATT
>JAGWYX010000712.1 GCA_018969165.1 Verrucomicrobiota bacterium | reverse complement strand
GGTCTTCGACCCAGCCGCGCTCCATTTTTAAAACACGGTCTGAGGCGCGCCTCGCTGGGAACATATTCGGATTGGTCAACCAGCGGGGGTAGAACGAGTCGCTCCGTCCAATCGAGTCCATGATCCGGAGACTACCGGAATCGGCGCGACGGCGCCAGCACGGGTTGAAATCACGCTCCGGTCGGGGCGCAGCTCGGTTTCTTGCAGTTTGGCGGGACCCTCCACCGGCCCGCGATCGACGAGGCCAGGGTAGGCCGCGTTCCGCGGCCTACCCTGGGCTTTCATCCTCCAAAAAAGCCAACCCGGAACGGGTTGCAGCAGTGATATAACCCCGTTGGGGTATGGAGGGAATAGGTTTGTGGCGGTTAACCTATACGTTGGGATTTGTTCTGGAGCAGCGCCTGCAAGAAACTTAGTTTCCCGCAGCTCGGTGGCACCGCCCACTCGCCCAAGCGCAACTGTTCAGGTAGGGACGGCATGCCGCCGTCCGCCCATTGTTGGCCCATTCCGGCTTGAGGTCTGGGACGCGCCTCGCTAGGGTCCTGGAACCATGAAACTGACCCAGCAAATCGCCCTTGTTACCGGCGGCACCAAGGGCATCGGCGCCGCGACGGCCATCGCGTTGGCCGCGGCAGGCGCGGATGTCGCCATCGTCGGCCGGCGGTTGGACGCCGAAGCGGAGGAGACGCGGCGGCGCATCGAGGCGCTGGGCCGCCGCTGCAGGGTGATCCGCGCGGATGTGGGTGTCGCTCGCGAAGCCACGCGGTGTGTCGAGGAGACCGCCCGGGAGCTGGGGCCGGTCGATGTTTTGGTCCACTCCGCCGGCGGGCCGGTCAACGGCGGCCTGCTCGAGTTGACGCCCGAGGCCTGGCAGGCGGCGTTTGACGTGCATGTCCACGCCATCTTCCACCTTTGCCGGGCGGCGATTCCCGCCATGAAGCAAAAGAAACGGGGTGCGATCATCCTGATTTCTTCGTCGGCGGGAATCCGTGGCATCAAGACCCACGTGGCTTATCAGACGGTCAAGGGCGCATTGCCGCAACTGACGCGCGCGCTGGCTTACGAGTTTGCGAACGATAACATCCGGGTCAATTGCGTGGCCCCCGGGGTGATCCGCACGGCGTTTCATGCCACCATGCCGGCGTCGGTGAAACAGAACAACCTGGACCATCGCATCCCGCTGCACCGCGAAGGCGCTTCCGAGCAGGTCGCCACCCTCATCCTGGAACTGGCCACCAACGAGTACATCACCGGCGAGACCGTCTCGGTGGATGGCGGCTTGACGATGCGCATCTGCTAGCCAGGCGCGCCTGAACAACCACGAATGGACCCGAATGGACCCGAAACGGAAAACCGCGGATGCCACGGATTTCACCGATGGAAATGGTCTTTGATCCGCGCCAGGCGCGGTGATTTGATCCTGCGATTCCGGCGCTTGGTTTGTCCGTCGCCCGCGCTATGGTCGGACCTCCGCTGAGCGCGCCGACCGCACCGGCTCGATTTCGCTGGGTGATCGTGGGCATGATTTTTCTGGCCACGGTCATCAATTACCTTTGCCGCCAGGCCTATTCGGTCTCCGCCACGACCCTCCAGCAGGTCTTCTCCCTCTCCAACGAGGACTATGGCCTGCTCACCTCCGGTTTCTTCTTCGCTTACGCCATCAGCAACGGCATCTCCGGCCCGGTCATCGACCGGCTCGGCGCCAAACGGGGATACCTCCTCTGCATGTTTGTCTGGAGCTCCGCCGTCGGGCTGATCGGCGCGGCGCAGAACGTCTGGATGCTCGCCGGGTTCCTGATGCTCCTGGGCTTGGGCGAGGCCGGCAACTGGCCCGCGGCGGTCAAGGTCGTGGGCGAATGGTTCCCACCCCGGGAACGCGCGCTGGCCTCGGGGATTTTCAACAGCGGCGCCGGCATCGGGGCCTTGATCGGCCCGACCGCGGTGGGTTTGCTGCTGATCCACGTGGGCTGGCGACCGGCATTCGTCAGCGTCGGGCTGATCGGCTACGCGTGGCTGATTGGTTTCGGCTTGGTTTACCGCACCCCGACCGGCCGGGTGACGGTAGAGGCGGCGCGCCCGCCTTCGCCTTGGCGCCTGCTCAAAACCCGGTTCCTGGTCTGCTTCGCGCTATCCAAGGTATTCATGGATCCGGTTTGGTATTTCTACGTTTTCTGGTTGCCGAAGTTTTTGACCGATGTGCACCACTTCGATTTAAAACAGATCGTCTGGCTGGCGCCAATTCCCTTCATTGTGGCGGACATTGGGAACCTGGCCGGGGGCGGCTTCACTCAACTCTTGATCGCGCGGGGCCTGCCGATTCCGCATGCCCGCAAGACTGGCGCCGCCTGCTTCGGTTTACTGATGGTTTCGGCTATTCCCGCCATTCTCATTCACGATGCCTACTGGTCGATCGCCCTGGTGTCCGTGGCGATGTTCGGCTACACGGGTTACCTGGCCAACACCCTGGCCTTTCCGGCGGAGGTATTCCCCAACCACGCGCTCGGCTCGATTTGGGGGCTGGCCAGCGTGGGCTCAGGGCTCGGGGGCATGTTGTTCCAATGGCTCTCCGGCCGGCTGGTGGACCGGTTTGGCTATCAGCCGGTCTTTATTGGTTACGGCATCATGCCGCTGATCGCCGTCGTCATCGTCTTGTTTCTGCTGGGGCCGCTGCGCCCGCATCCGGACTTTCAACCGAGGTCCGCCGGATCTGAATTCACGCCGTCCCCGGTTGACTGAACGCTGGCGAGGAGGACGAGAATCCCGTTGAGAGTTTCGGCATTGACGCCGTGAATCATACTGGCAGGGCGGTATTGCCGCGCCGCCTGCCACCCGTAGCCGCAGGCTTCAGCCTGCGTACTGACCAGACCCTGGGATAGAATACAGTTTGCCAGCGGCCAATTTGCCCTGGGGCTAGGCGTGCGGGTAGGAGTGTATCCTCGGCGATACTCGACTGCCCGCGCAACGACGCCCCAGGGCAAA
>JAGWYX010000711.1 GCA_018969165.1 Verrucomicrobiota bacterium | reverse complement strand
CGGCACGGTAGTTTATGAACGGTGCGATGTGACATCGGCCACGGCGGTTGCGGCGGCGATCGGCTCGGTCGTCGAGCGCTTTGGCGAAATCAACGGCATTGTCCACGCCGCCGGCCGCCTGGCGGATGGATTGTTGCCCAATGCGTCTCGGGCCGAGATGGACGAAGTCCTGGGCGCAAAGGTTTTGGGGACGCTCCATTTGGACCGGGCCACGCGGAGCCTGGCGCTGGACTTTTTCGTCCTTTTCTCGTCGCTCTCCGGCGAGTTTGGCAATGTCGGGCAAGCCGCCTATTCCGCGGCCAACGCGTTCCTGGATCGGTTCGCGGCCGACCGGGAGAACCGGCGAGCCCAGGGGCAATGCCAGGGGAAAACGATCTCCATCAACTGGCCGCTTTGGACGGGCGGTGGCATGTCCATGACGGCGACGGCTGAGAAATGGATGCGGGAGCGAGCAGGTCATCGCCCGATCGGCTTGGAGGAAGGGATGGCTCTGTTCGAGCGGTTGACGGCCGGGGCGACCGGACAGGTCATCGTGATTGCGGAGGAGAACTCCGGGGCCGCCGTCGAGCCCGCGGGGTCGACTCTGGAGGAGCCGCTGCGGGCATACCTGGGGGACGCGGTGGCGCGCGTGTTGAAGCTGGCGCGGGACCAATTGAAATCCGGGGTCACGTTCGACCGCTACGGGCTTGATTCGATGATGATGCTCGATATCATTCGGTCTTATGAGGACGACTTCGGGAGCCTGCCGAAGACCCTCTTTTTCGAGTGTCGCAACCTGAACGAACTCACCGCCTGGTTTATGGAGCGTCGTCGCGATCGAGTTGAAGCCAAGTTCCTTGGGCGGGAGGTGCGGTCCAGCCCCGCCTCGATGGGTTCCGCGACGGCTCCGCGTCCGGTGGAGCGGGTGCAGGCGGCGGCCGGGGAGACGACGGGGCCGCGCGAGGACGATGTCGCCATCATCGGGATCAGCGGGCGCTACCCGGAAGCCGACGATCTGGAGGAGTTCTGGCGGAACCTGCTGGTGGGCCGGGACTGTGTGCGCGAGATACCGCGCGAGCGCTGGGGTGCCGGGCTGTTTTACGATTCGGACCCGAAGGCGCCCGGCAAGGTTTATAGCAAATGGGGTGGCTTCCTGCGCGACGTCGCGGCGTTCGACCCGCTCTTTTTCAACATCGCGCCGCGCGACGCGCATTGGCTGGATCCGCAGGAGCGGTTGTTTCTCGAGACGGCGTGGGCTGCCGTCGAGGACGCCGGCTACGATCCGGAGCGGTTGCAGGACAACCCGGCCGCGCCGGTGGGCGTGTATGTGGGAGTCATGTGGGGCGAATACCAGCTTTACGGCGGGGTGGACCCGGAGCGCGGGCAGGTCCTGAGCCTGAGTTCGTCCTACGCCGCGATCGCCAACCGGGTGTCCTTCGTCATGGGGCTGCAAGGGCCGAGCATCGCCTTGGACACGATGTGTTCGTCCTCGCTCACGGCGATCCACCTGGCATGCGAAAGTCTGCGACGCGGCGAGTGTTCCGCCGCCATCGCGGGCGGGGTGAACGTGACGATCCACCCGAACAAGTACGCCCAACTTTCCCAGGGGCGGTTTGCGGCCTCGGATGGTCGCTGCCGCAGTTTTGGCGCGGGTGGGGACGGCTACGTTCCGGGGGAGGGAGTGGGGGCGGTCTTGCTGAAGCCGCTACGCCGCGCGTTAGCCGATGGCGACACGATCCGCGGCGTCGTCAAGGGTTCGAGCGTGAACCACGGGGGAAGGACGACCGGTTATACGGTTCCGAACCCGAAGGCCCATGCCCGCCTGATCCTGGAAGCCTGGCGACGGAGCGGCGTGGATCCCGGCCAGGTCGGTTATATCGAGGCGCATGGCACGGGCACGGCGCTGGGCGACCCGGTGGAGATCGCCGGATTGGCCGAGGCTTTCCGTGAGCGCGGCAACCCGCCGGCACGGTGCCCGATCGGATCGGTCAAGTCGAACATCGGCCACTTGGAATCGGCGGCTGGGATTGCCGCATTGACCAAAGTCCTCCTGCAGTTCGAGCATGGAACACTGGTGCCGAGCCTGCACGCGGAGCCGGCGAATCCCCATATTGACTTTGGCTCGACGCCGTTCTTCGTCCAACATGAGCGCGCTGACTGGCTCCGACCTTCGATCCCGGGGAAACCTGGGCGCCGGGTCGCGGGCATCAGCTCTTTTGGCGCCGGCGGTTCAAACGCCCACCTCGTCGTCGAGGAGGCGCCCGAGCGGGAGCGGTCCGCGCCGGATTCGAAGCCCTGGTACTTGGTGACGCTGTCGGCCAAGCGACGCGACGTGCTGCGTCGCCAGGCCGCGAACCTGTTGGCCTTTTTGGAGCACCGGGGCGGAGACGCGTCGCTCGAAGAAATCAGTTTCACGCTCAACCTCGGGCGCGGGCATTATGGCTTTCGTTGCGCGATGGTCGTGGCTTCGCTGGCCGATCTTTGCGAGCGACTCGCGGAGGCGCGCGATGACCGCCCGTCCGCGGCGATCTTGCTCTCGAAGGACAATGTGGCGAACGTGGATCCGGACCCGGCCCGGGAGAACGAGTTGCGGGCGATCATGGACCGGCTCACCACGTCGTCGTCTGGCGATCCGATTGGGCGCCGGGATGCGCTGCTTCAGTTGGCCAAGGTATATGCCGAAGGGGCGACCGTGGATTGGGCGAAGCTGCACGTGGGCGAGCCGGGTCGAAGGGTGCCGCTGCCGGCTTATCCATTCGTTCGGGAACATTACTGGGTGCCTGATCCCGCCCGAAAGGACTGGTCCGAGCGCGCGGTGGCGGAGCGTTCCATTAAACCGGCCGAGTCGCGGGTCGCGAGTGAGGCGGAGGCGCCGCGGACGGATTTTTTCCGGGACCTCATCGAACAGGTTCACGACGGGGTTCTGTCGTCGAGTGAAGCCATGCGATTGCTCGAATAATGACCGCCGATCTGAAAGCAAAAATCAAAGCGATCCTGGATCAGGTC
>JAGWYX010000710.1 GCA_018969165.1 Verrucomicrobiota bacterium | reverse complement strand
GGGTCGCAGACCCGCGCTCCAAAATCTGCTGACGACCCCGGCGGCGCATTTGACACCGGCCAGCGGACCGCTATATTGCGTCCCTTTTGGTTATGAACCGCAACCCGCACCTGGCCGTGGTCGGCGCCACGGGCGCCGTCGGCCTCGAAATCCTCAAAACCCTCGAGAAACGCAATTTCCCGGTGGGCAAACTGACCTTGCTCGCCTCCGCCCGGTCCGTCGGCAAGCAACTCAAGTTCCGCGGCCAGGACATCGCCGTGCGTGAATTGACGAAGGACGCCTTTGCCGGGATCGACCTGGCGCTGTTTAGCGCCGGCGGCAGCGTGTCGAAGGAGTTCGCGCCCGCGGCGGTCAAGGCCGGCTGCGTGGTGATCGACAGTTCGAGCGCATTCCGCATGGACCCGGCGGTGCCGGTGGTGATCCCGGAGGTCAACGCCGCGGACGTGAAATTGCATAAAGGGATCATCGCCAAACCGAACTGCACCACGGCGGTCACGCTGATGGCGTTGTACCCGTTGCACCGCGCGTTCAATGTAAAACGGATTTTCGCATCGAGCTACCAGGCGGTCTCGGGCTCGGGCACCCCGGGGATCACCGAACTCCGCCGGCAAGTCGAGCAAGTCGCGCAGGGCGAACCGGTGACGCGCGAGGTTTATCCGCACCAGATCGCGTTCAACGTGCTGCCGCAGGTCGATGCGTTCCTGCCCAACGGCTACACCAAGGAAGAAATGAAGATGGAGAACGAAGCGCGCAAAATCATGCATCACCCGACGTTCCGGGCCAGCATGACCTGCGTGCGCGTGCCGGTTTATCGCGCGCACTCGGTGGCGGTGAGCGCCGAGTTCGAGAAACCGGTCACGGTCGAGGCGGCGCGCGAGGTGCTGAGCCGCGCGCCCGGGCTGGATGTCGTGGACGATCCTGAGAAGCAGGAATACCCGCTGCCGCTTTACGCGGCCGAGCGCTACAACTGCCAGGTCGGCCGGCTGCGGAAGGATTGCGCGTTGGACAACGGGCTGTGCTTTTGGGTGGTGGGCGATCAGTTGCTCAAAGGCGCGGCGCTCAACGCCGTCCAGATCGCGGAAGAGTTGCTGAAGTGATCGGTGGCCCGGCCGGTGGTGAGGCAGCCGAACGGCGGCGCCTCGCGCGACGGCCGCTCGAGAGTCCTTGAGTCTTGAAACTCGGTGTCAACAAGTTACAGTTTTGGCACCGTTCTGGCGCTGCAATTTTCATTTTAACCCGGAGCGCGGCTCTGTGAGCCGCAGCAGGCTCCCCCGGCGGTTGGGGTTGAAGACAGTTCCCGGCCCCGTCCGCCTCGCCGCCGCTGCGGGTCACAGACCCGCGCTCCAATAGGAGATTGGCTGGTTCGGGCGTCGCTTTCCTCCACAAGGACTCCATTAAGCGAGGCGCGCCGCGGCGTTCGCGCCCACGTCGAGTGGACGGGAATTGCGCCGCTGGACGCGGCGCGGACGGTGCAGCGCGCCGTCCCTACCACGCAGGAATGCGTGCAACGATTCGTATTTGGCGCCTGTGTCCCGGCGCAGATAGACCCACGATCAGGAGGAGCGTCAGGTGAAACAAAGTCCGCGCATGTGTCGGTTCAGCCTGCCTTGGGGAATTCACAGCCGCTGAGATTACCGACAGACGCCCGGCTCGGCAATTCCAAATCTGAGATTTGAAATCTACAATCTGAAATCAGGCCGCGCCTCTCACCGTGGCCGGAGCCCGATCACGCAGCGGGCGCCGAACAGTCTGGGCCATCGCGACAGCAGCCGATCGAGGCGCTGCCAGCACGGCAAACAATATGCCGGGTATAACGCCGGCTTGCTGAACCCGCCGGACAAGAGGTAGCTGAACGACGCGAAAGCATCGGCACGCAGGATTTTCCAGCCGGGCGGCCAATCGGGTTGTTCACGGCAGAAAAACAGCCGCGTGGCATTGCCCTGGGCGGCATAGTAGGCGCGTGGTCGAGGCAAAGTTTCCGCCGGGCTGATCGGCGCCCGCCAGGCCACCGGTTCGTGGTGGAAAACGCCATAGGCTACGCGGCTGCACCAACTGATGTACGGTTCGCAGAGAATCAAACGGCCGCTCGCCGTGAGCACGCGCCGCGCCTCCCGGAGGAAAGCGTTCGGCGCGCGCAAATGGTGGAACACGTCGAACAACACCAGGTGCGAAAGGCTGCCGGCCGCGAACGGTAATTCGTAGCCGTCGCAGACCAAATCAAGCCATGGGTTGGGGAACAGGTCGGTGGCAATGGCGTGCGGCAGGCATGCCTTCAAATTGCCGATACCGGAGCCGATTTCGACGATGCGGCCTGGGGCTTGCAGGTCGATGAGTTCGAGGATGCGGCGGTAGAATCCGGCATAGATTTGTTGCAGGAGCGGCTTGCGCCGCCAGGCGGCAAGGTTGCGTTCGATCTCGCGCTGGTGCCGGCTCAGTGGCGGCGTCAGGAATTTGTCGGAGGCGGTGGTCATCGTTCAACGATCTTGAAAAGCCGGGTGGGATCGCCCTTCACCGAAGAACCGGTCGTGCAATCTTTTGTCGTACGTGCGACAAAAGGTCGTCGTGAGGTTGGACCCCGGGTTGACGGGGTGTCGAGACCAGGGTGGTTGCGCGAAAGGCAGAGAATCCGCGGGGAGGAAGGAGGGCGTAGGCAGCCGCGGCCATCACAATCCGCCGAATCCGTGGACAAGGCTGTCCGCGCACCGACGAGGAATTGTCGAGGCAGCGTGCTCAAGGCAGGAACTTCAGGCGGCGGGCGGCGAAACCGACCATGCGGAGCAAGAGCCAGCCGTGCCGCCAGCGGTGAATGTTGGTTTCGCCGTAGGTGCGCGCGCGGTAACGGATCGGCAGGTCCACGATCCGGAGGTTGAGCTTGGCGGCGCCGAACAGAAGGTCAAAGTCGCCGAAGGGATCGAAGTCGCCGAAATAAGCGCGGTTGCGGGCGATCAGGTCGTAATCGGCCTTGAACAGCACCTTGGTGCCGCAGAGC
>JAGWYX010000709.1 GCA_018969165.1 Verrucomicrobiota bacterium | reverse complement strand
GCGAACTGACGGAGGGCCGGACCGGCACGCTGATGCGGGAGAGCGTGGTGCAGAACGCGCCGTTGTTCGTCGCCGCGACCATTCGCGAAGTGCCATCGCGCGGTTCAGGCAACGTGACCTTGCTCGGGCTGGCGACGGCGGTGAAGCGCGAGTGGATCGAGGAACTGTTCCCGGCCCAGATGCGCGTGACCATCGAGCACCTGTTTGATCGTACGCACAAGCGCGTGGCGGCGGTGAGATTGACGCGGTTCCAGGACCTGGTGATTCACCACGAGCACCAGCGCGAGGTCGATCCGACGGCAACCGGGCGCTGCCTGGCCCAAGCGTTTCGCAGCGGCTGGTTCGAATTGCCGCTGTTCAATCACCAGGTCAAACAGTTCATGGCGCGGGTCAACGCGGTCTGCATCGCCCTGCCCGAGCTGGAGTTTCCACCGTTCGACGAGACGGCGGTCTCCGACTGCCTCGGGCGCGCCTTCGCCGGCCAGACGTTGGCCAAGGAGGCCCAAGCCACGCACCTGATCGAAACGTTTCACGCGCGCCTGGCCAAGGAACAGCTCGGCTGGCTCGACGAATTGGCGCCCACAACGGTCCTTTGGCCGGATGGACGCCGACTGAAGTTGGTTTATCCCGGAACCGATTGGATAGAGCCTGGAGGCTGGAGCTCGAACGCGGGTCGCGCCCTCCTACCCGGCCCCTCCTCTCCCGCCGTGCGGGCACCCTCTCCGCTCCCACCCCCGGAGGAGCGGGCCTTGGAGCGCAAGCCCTCTCCAACCGGCCCTCGACCGGAGAACCCGCAACTGCGCGCCCCGGAGTTGCAGATCCAGCTTCACGAATGCTTCCCGCTCAAGGCCCACCCGCGGGTGTGCGAAGGTCGCCTGCCGGTCAAACTCTGGCTCTGCGCGCCGGACGGGAAACGGCTGGAGTCCACGACCGATTGGTTGGCCTTCAAGGCGCAGCGGTATCCGAAGTTGAAACCTGGCTTGCAGAAAAAATATCCCGGCGTCAACTGGATTTGAGGTGGGGATGTTCGGGTTACAAACAAGATCCCTGAAGCGGGGAGCGCGCGCGACGGCGCTGAAGGCGATGGCGCGGCGCATTCAATGTCTGAATGACCAGAAACAGATCGGCTTGGCCATGTGCCTTGATGTCAATGACAACGCCAACCGGATGCATGGCCATCCCGGCCCGGTCAACGGCCGCGGAGATCGGGCTCCCGGGTTAATTCTTCCGGGCGGCATCCAGCACCTGCCGCACCGTGTGCAGAAAGGTGTCGGAATCAAACGGCTTGCGGAGCAGCGGCGCTTGGCCTTCCTGGACGCTGCGCCGGAACGCGAGATCGTCGGCGTAGCCCGACAAATAGAGCACTTTCAAACCTGGCCGCCGCCGGGTCAGTTGCTCGGCCAGTTCGCAGCCGCCCATCTGCGGCATCACCACGTCGGTCACCAGCAGGTCGATCGCGTCGCCCGCGCAACGTTGCGACACGCGCAGCGCCTCGATGCCATGAGGCGCGTCCATCACCTGGTAACCCCGGGTTTGCAGGACCAACCGGAGCAAGCCGCGCACCGAGTTGTCGTCCTCGACCAGCAGGATGGTTTCGTGGCCGTGCCCCGGGGTGGCCGGCGCAGGCGCCGGGGCCGCTTCGGCGGCGGCGTTGACCTCGGGCAGGTAGATGCGGAAGGTCGCGCCGCGACCGGCGACGCTCTCCACCTCGATCTGGCCGCCGCTTTGCTTGACGATGCCATACGCGGTGGAGAGACCCAGACCGGTGCCTTTGCCTAATTCCTTGGTGGTGAAAAAGGGCTCGAACAGGTGCGCCCGGACTTCCGGGCTCATCCCGGAACCCGTGTCCTGGACGGCGAGTTGGACATAGCGACCGGGCGCCAACTCGCCGAGGTTGCGGGCGCCCGCATCGTCCAGATCCACATTCGCCGTGGTGAGCGTCAGCAAGCCGCCGTGCGGCATGGCGTCCCGGGCGTTGACGGCCAGGTTGAGAATGACCTGCTCGAGTTGCGCCCGGTCGGCCCGCACATGGCGCAGGGAATCCACCAGGCGCAGCCGCACCTCGACATCCTCGCCGATCAGCCGGCCCAGGAGCTTGGCCAGATCGCGGACGACCCCATTCAAGTCGAGCACCTTGGGTTGGAGCACCTGGTTGCGGCTGTACGCCAGGAGTTGTTTGACCAAGGCGGCCGCGCGCTCGGCGGTCGTCACGATGCCCCGGACATTCTCGACCCGCGGATCCTCGGGGCCCAGGCCCAACAGCAGCAGGTCGCTGAATCCAAAAATCCCCTGGAGGAGATTGTTAAAATCGTGCGCGATCCCGCCGGCCAGCCGCCCGATGCCCTCCAGCTTCTGGGATTGGCGCAGTTGTTCCTCCAGGCGCATCCGCTCGGTCACGTCCACCGCCATGCCGGCCACGTACCGCCGCTGCGCGGCGTCCCGAAACGGAAACTTGAACACCCACCAATGCCGATCCTGCCCCTCGGGGGTGCGCACGATCTCACACGTGTCCAAGCTCTTGCCGGAGTTGAGCACGGCAACGTCGTTTTCCCGCATCACCCGCGCCGTGGGCTCGGGCCAGAGCCCGAAATCGTCCAGGCCCTCGAATGCTTCCGCGCTCCGCTGGACCGCGCGCTGGAACGGTTCATTCGCATAGACGTAACGGAACTGCTCGTCCTTCATCCAGGCCAACGCGCAACTGCTGTTGAGAAACGCGGCAAAGCGCCGCTCGCTCTCCTGGAGCGCGGCCTGTGACCGCTTGCGCTCGCTGACATCGCGCAGCACCATCTGGACCGCCGGCCGGCCCTGATAGCTGATCGGCGCCCCGCTCGACTCGACCGTCACCGTCTCGCCGTCCAATCGAATGATCCGCTGCTCCCGCGGCGGCACCAGCGCCCCCAGCTCGAGCATCTGCCGCAGACGCGCATTCACCAATCGCCGGTCCGCGGGATGAATTCGGTCCAGAACCGGAGTCCCGATCAATTCCCGCGGG
>JAGWYX010000708.1 GCA_018969165.1 Verrucomicrobiota bacterium | reverse complement strand
CGAGCGGGTCCTCTCGATGGCCGTCAGGTCGGCTTTGGCCTGGGGATCGCCGCGGTCGGCGCGATTGACGAGGTCGGCCGTGATGGCCTGCATGGTCCGCTGAACCGCCTGGAGTTGCTGGGCCGTGGCGGCAGCAAAAAAGGCGAGCCACGGTTGGCTCGCCTGGGTCTGCCGCGTGCGAAATTACTTCTTGCCGGCCATTTCCTTGTCGCGCTCGGCCATCGCCGCTTTGCGGGAGAGTTTCACCCGGCCCTTGTCATCCACCCCGATGCATTTGACCCACACCTCGTCGCCCATCTTGACGATGTCCTCGGCCTGTTTGACGCGGAAATTGGCCAGCTCGCTGATGTGCACCAGGCCGTCCTTACCCGGGAACACGTTGACGAACACCCCGAATTCCTTGATGGAGACCACGGTGCCCCGGTAGATCTTGCCCACCTCGATCTCGGCCGAAACGCCCTCGATCGCCTCGCGCGCGATCTTCATGCCCTCCTCGCCGACGGAATAGATTTTGACCGTCCCGTCGTCCTCGATGTTGATCTCGCAGCCGGAGCGTTCGACAATGGCCTTGATGTTCTTGCCGCCGGGGCCGATCAGGGCGCCGATCTTCTCGGGGTTGATCTTCAGGGTCACGATGCGCGGGGCGTACTTGCTGATCTCGGGGCGCGGTGCCGCCAGGCTCTTGGCCATTTCACCCAGGATGAACAGCCGCGCTGCGCGCGCCCGTTCCAGGGCCTCGGTCATGATGGCCAGTGGCAGCCCGCGCAGTTTCAGATCGAGTTGGAAACCGGTGATGCCCTTCTCCGTCCCGGCGATCTTGCAATCCATGTCGCAGAAGGCGTCTTCCCAGCCGATGATATCGGTCAGCAGCTTGTAACGTTGAATGTGGTGGTGGTCGTCGGACTGGGTGCACAGGCCGATGCTGATGCCGGCGACCGGGCGCTGCAAGGGCACGCCGGCGTCCATGAGCGCCAGGCTGCCGCTGCAAACCGACGCCATCGAGGTCGAGCCGTTGGATTCCATGATCTCGCACGTGACGCGGATCGCGTAGGGATAGTCCTTGAGCGGCAGCATCGGCTCGATGGACCGCTCGGCCAGGGCGCCGTGGCCGATCTCGCGCCGGCCGGGGGAGCCGATCCGGCCGGTCTCCCCGACCGAGAAGTTGGGGAAGTTGTAATGGAGGATGAATTGTTTTTCGGTGGCGCCGCCGGTGTAGGCGTCGAACTCCTGCGCGTCCTCGGTGGTGCCCAGCGTGGCCAGGGCCAGGGCCTGGGTTTCCCCGCGGACGAACAGGGCCGAGCCATGTGCGCGCGGCAGCAGGCTCACTTCCGAGGCCAGCGGCCGGATCTGATCGAACCCGCGCCCGTCCAGCCGCTTGTCCTGGTCGAGAATCAAGGCGCGAACCGCCTCTTTCTGGATGTGGTAGAAGGTCTCTTTCACCACGGCCTCGGTGATCTTCTCCGCGCCGTGCTTCTGGACCAGTTTCTGGCCGACCTCGTCCGCGATCGCGCTGCAAGCGGCCTCGCGATTGAGTTTGCCGGGGTTCAACAGCGCCGGGACAATCCGGTCGCCCGCCAGGGCCTTGGCCTCGTTGAGAATCTCCTCCGGAACAACGGTCAGGTTGATGGTGCGTTTGGGTTTGCCGCCCCGCGCCGCCAGTTCCTTCTGCGCCGTGATCAACGGCTGGCAGGACTCGTGGCCGAACTTCAGCGCCGCCGCAAAGTCCGCCTCGGTGATCTCCTTCGCCGAACCCTCGAACATGACCAGTTCAGTCGCGCTCCCGACGTACACCAGGTCCAGATCGCTTTCGTCCATCTGCGCGTGAGTCGGGTTGGCGACGAATTGGCCATTGACGCGCCCGATGCGCACGGCGCCCAGCGGGCCGTCCCAGGGGATATCGCTGACCATTAGCGCCGTGGAGGCGCCGTTGACGGCCAGGATGTCCGGGTCGTTCTGGCCATCCGCGCTCAGGACGATGCTCTGGACCTGGACTTCATTGAACCAGCCCTTCGGGAAGAGCGGGCGGATCGGCCGGTCGATCAACCGGCTGGTCAGGATTTCCTTCTCCGTAGGGCGGCCTTCGCGTTTGAAATAGCCCCCCGGGAATTTGCCCGCGGCCGCGGCCTTCTCCCGGTAATCAACGGTGAGCGGGAAAAATTCCTGGCCCGGCTTGGCCTTGCTGGCCGCCACCGCGGCGACGATGACGGTCGTTTCGCCGAGTTGAACGGTAACGGCGCCGTCGGCTTGCTTGGCGAGTTTGCCGGTTTCGATGCGGATGGAATGGGTCCCGACAGGGACGATGACTTGTTCTGGCATAACTAGGTTCGAGTCGCACCTGTTGGCCAGAGGAACTTCAATGAGCACCTGCCGCGCAGGTACTGAGTGAAATCACCCCGGCCAACTGGTTGGTTTCTTGGTTTAAGGTTGTGTTGTGGCGAGCCCGGAGATTGACTCCGGACTCCTCCAAATTAAGCGCGCCGACCGTGCGGGCGGATGCAGCGGTGGGGCCAGCCGCGAGAATGAGCTGCTGGCGCCGTCACTTGCGCAGTTTTAGTTTCTTCGTAATTGATTGATAACGAGCTACATCAGTCCGATGCAGGTAGTCCAGCAGCCGCCGGCGTTGGCCGACCATCATGATCAACCCGCGCCGCGAGCTATGGTCTTTGCGGTTCTTCTGGAGGTGCTCGGTCAACTGGTTGATGCGCTGCGTGAGCAGTGCGATCTGCACGTCCGCCGAACCGGTATCGCGCTCGTGCAGGCGAAATTCTTCGATATTCTTCGCTTTAACTTCCGACTTCATACGTCGTCATAGTCGCATTACGATAGAACGTTCACTCTACGGTTTTGCGGCCCTGGTGTAAAGCACTTTCCCGACACGCCCAAAAGGGGAATCTGGCGCGCCTGGCCGGCAGTGTCCGAATTTGCGGTTGGAGCGCGAGTCTGTGACTCGCAGCGGCTTGATTTTGAAGCTGCTGTGCTGCGGCTCACAGAGCC
>JAGWYX010000707.1 GCA_018969165.1 Verrucomicrobiota bacterium | reverse complement strand
CAATGGCCGGCCTTGCGAATGGAGAATTGGCGGCGGATGGCGTCCACGACATCGTGCGAGGTGGGCCCGACCGGTTTATCCACCAGCAGCGCGCCGTCGAGTGGATCGAAGACTTGCATGCGGGTCAGCGGGAGGGATTGAGGGCGCGTTTGATGGTATTGAGGACGCGGCGCTGGACCGAGAGGCGAGTGCCGGTGAGCCGGGCGCCGGCGGCGGCATGGTGTCCGCCGCCGCCGAACTGGGCGGCGATCTCACTGACGTTGACGTGGTCGCTCTTGGAACGGAGGCTGATGCGGACGCAGTCGCCGTCGAGGGCTTCGAACAAGCAGGCGACGACGACGGGTTCAATGGCGCGGATGTGATCGATGAGTCCCTCGCTGTCGCTGTCATTGGCGCCCGTGCGTTGATAGTCGGCGGGACCGAGCCAGAAGTAGCCGATCTGGTTATGATGGGTGAGGCGAAAGTGGTTGAAGACATGCTTGAGCAGGCGGGCGCGGGAGAGGGGATAGGATTGATAGACCTCGTCGCAAATGCGGGCGAGGTTGGCGCCGCGTTTGACCAGTTCGGCGGCGATGGAGTAGGTGCTGGGCCGGGTGCTGGGGTATTGGAAGGAGCCGGTGTCGGTCGAGATCGCGGTGAACAGGCAGTCGGCGATGGCGGCGGTGATGGGCCAGCCGGCGGATTTGAGGAGGCGGAACACCAATTCGCCGGTAGAAGGTTCGCGGGCGGAGACCCAGTTCAGGCCGGCAAAGCGGGTATTGCTGGGATGGTGATCGATGTTCACGAACAATTTGGGGTGGCCAATGCAGTCCGCGGTCTTGCCCAGGCGCTCCAGGCTGGCGGAGTCCAGGGCGATGACGCAGTCGAACCGATGTCCGCGTTCAGGGCGGCGCAGGAGCTTGTCGGGGTCCAGGAAGGCCAGTTTGCGGGGCACCTCATCGGCGTTCCAGCAACGGACGTTTTTGCCCTGGTCACGCAAGGCGAGGGTCAGGCCCAACTGACAGCCGATGCAATCGCCGTCGGGGCGGACATGGCCGACCACGCAAATGGACCGGCTACGGCGCACCCCGTCGAGGATGCGATCGATGATTTGGGGGTGCGACTTCATGTCGCGGGCGGTGATTTTTCCAGTTCCTGGATAATGTCCAGGATGCGGTTGCCCTGGGCGATGGAATCATCGACGACGAAATGCAACTGGGGGGTGTATTTGAGGACGACGGCGTGGCCGACGAGGGACTGGAGGCGTTTGCGTTCCTGTCGGAGGAGGGCGATGCCCTGTTTCTGTTGTTCGGGGGTGCCGAGGATGCTGACGAAGACGGTGGCCGACTGGAGGTCGCCGGCGACGCCGACATCATTGACGGAGACGAGGCCGGATTGGTGAACGGGGATTTCGCGGCGGATGACTTCGCCGATGGCGCGTTTGAGCAGCTCACGCACGCGTTGTTGACGGCGGGATTGCATGACCGGCGCCGCGGGTTAGAGTTTCTGGGTCACCTTCTCCACCGTGTAGCATTCAATGACATCGCCCTCCTGGAACTGGTCGAAGCCATCGACGCGCGTCCCGCACTCCAAGCCGGCGCGGACTTCGTTGACCTCGTCCTGGAAGCGGCGGAGGGATTGGGTAAACCCCTCGAAGATGCGGTCTTTGCGGCGGAGGATACGGCAGCGGCCTTTGACCAGTCGGCCGCTGGTGACCATGCAGCCGGCGACATGCCCGCCCTTGGAGAGTTCGAAGACTTTGCGGACCTCGGCGGCGCCCAGGACCACTTCCTTGAGGAGCGGTTCCAGCAGGCCGGCCATGGCCTCTTTGACCTCGTCGATCAATTCGTAGATGATGGAGTAGAGCTTGATTTGCACCCCCTCGCGCTTGGCGGCGTCGGCGGCGCTGTTGTCCACGCGGGTGTGAAAACCGATCACGATGGCCTTGGAGGCGGAGGCCAACAGCACGTCCGACTCGGTGACGGTCCCGACGGCGCTGTGGACGACTTCGAGGGAGACCTTGTCCGAGTCGATCTTTTTGAGGGCTTCGACGATGGCCTCGACGGAGCCCTGGGTATCGGCTTTGACGACGATCTTAAGGGCCTTGGCGCTATCGGAGGCCAGGGTATCGAAGAGGTTTTCCAACGTGACTTTGGCCCGTTTCTGGTCGGCTTGTAGCCGGGCTAATTCGGCGGATTGCTCGGCCAGGTCGCGGGCGGTCTTCTCGTTCTCGACGACGCTGAACTCGAGGCCGGCTTCGGGGACGCCGTTCAGGCCGAGGACCTTCACGGCGAAGGAGGGGCCGGCTTCCTTGAGACGTTTGCCTTCCTCGTTGATCAAGGCCCGGGCTTTGCCAAAAAAAGGGCCGCACAGGATGATGTCGCCGACGCGGAGAGTGCCTTTGCGCACCAGGACGGTGGCGGTGGGTCCGCCGGGCTCGAGGCCGGACTCGACGACGTTGCCTTTGGCGCGACGCTGGGGGTTGGCCTTGAGTTCCATGACTTCGGCCTGGAGGAGGATCATCTCCAGCAGTTTGTCCACGCCCTTACACGTCTTGGCCGACATATCCACGAAGATGGTTTCTCCGCCCCATTCCTCGCACACGACGCCGTGTTCCTGGAGTTTCTGGCGGACCAGCATGGGATTGGCGTTAGGCAGGTCGCATTTGTTGACGGCGACCAGGATGGGGACGCGGGCGGCGCGGGCGTGGTTGAGGGCCTCGATGGTTTGCGGCATGACGCTGTCGTCGGCCGCGACCACCAGGACGACGAGGTCGGTGACGTTGGCGCCGCGGGCGCGCATGGCGCTGAAGGCGGCGTGGCCCGGTGTATCCAGGAAGGTGATGGGCTGAAGTTCGGCGGGGCGCTCAGGGTGCGGAATGGAGATGGTGTAGGCGCCGATGTGCTGGGTGATGCCACCGGCCTCGCCGGCGGCGACATTGGATTTGCGGATGACGTCCAGCAGCGTGGTTTTGCCGTGATCGACATGGCCCATGATCGTGACCACCGGCGGGCG
>JAGWYX010000706.1 GCA_018969165.1 Verrucomicrobiota bacterium | reverse complement strand
AACCGTCTCCTTCGGTAAACGCCAGTGCGAACGCTCTCGACCGCGCGACAGTTTGAATTACCGCTTCCATCCAAGCCCAAAGGGCGCACCTGAACCAACCGTATTTTGGTTTTTTTTAGTTGTATTTTGCCGCCGCCCGGCGGTCACGAACTCGCTGCCGGCGCGATTTCCCGTTCCGACGACCGGTCCCCGTGGTATCCTGGCCGCGTGCTGTGGATTTTTCTGCTCAAAGGGATCGCGGTCGGGTTCTGCATCGCCGCGCCGGTGGGGCCGATCGGGGCGCTCTGCATTCGGCGCTCGCTGACCGAGGGCCGGCTGGTCGGATTCGTCACCGGCCTGGGCGCCGCCACGGCGGACGCCGCCTATGGCGGGGTCGCCGGCTTCGGGTTGCGCGCCGTCTCCGGCTTCCTGATCCGGGAGACCTTCTGGTTCGAGTTGGTCGGCGGCGTGGTGCTCTGCGGACTCGGGGTCCGGATTTTTCGGAGTCCGGCCGTCGAGCCGGCGGCCGGCGCGCGGGCGGCGGGCTTGCGGGCGGCCTACTGGTCCACGCTCCTGCTCACGTTGACCAACCCGACGACCATCCTGTCGTTCATCGCCTTGTTCGCCGGGTTTGGGCTCAGCGCGATCCCGCATTCGCTGGCGGCGGGGCTGCTGGTGGCGGGGGTGTTTCTCGGTTCGGCGCTCTGGTCGCTGCTCCTGAGCAGCGGCGTGGGCTGGTTCCGCGCGCGCGCCAGCTCGACCTGGCTGCGCGCGGTCAATCGGTTCTCCGGCGGGGTGATCCTGGTCTCGGGTATTTACGCCCTGCTGCTCTGCCTGCGCAAAGGCTAACCGCGTGGGTTGGCCACCCCACCGGTTGATACCCCACCGGCGCTCAGGGTTGTTACCTATTTGGCGGCCGTCACGGGAGGCGTAAACCGGAGGCATGCACTGCCAAACCGCCCCATCCTCGACGCCGGAGGCACCATGAAACTGGAGCCCGCTCTGGCATCGGTCGATTTCTCGCTCGCCGCGTTCACCCGCCAACACCGCCACACGGGCTGGAACGGAATCGTCTCCGGGTGGGACCCCGGCGTGAATTTGGGGCGCGGCAACGGTGGCCTCCGCCCCAGTGGACCCGACCTGGCCTCGGGTGAACGCCCGTTCCCGTTCCGGGGCGTTGGGGAGGAGCGCGGCGAGGATCTGCTCGAGTTGCTGGACCGGCTGCCGGAGGCGATTTTTCTCCTCGACCCGGAGGACGCCCTGGAGCCGGCGGTCGAGACCAGCCAGTTCAAGTACGGCGGTCATCCGCGGCCTTACAAATGGTCGCTCAGTTGGCCGATCCGCAACTGCAATGAACCCGCCTGCCGCCTCAACGGCTACACGCGCGAGGAACTCATCGGCCAGCCGGCCGGGCTGGTGGGTCCGATCACCGACGAGGCCGAAGTGCTGACGGGGCTGGCGGAGCGGCTCCGGCGCGAAAAATGCGTGCGCCTGGAGGCGCTGCATTGCCGCAAAGACCGAACGCTATTCCCGGTCGAGGCCTCCTTCACGCGCGTGCTGGCGGGCCAGCAGCCGTTGATCCTGTGCGTCGAGCGCGAGCTGCCCCGGTGGAAACTGCCTGGGGCGGGCCACGACAAGCACGGCCTCGGCTCGGGCGAAGGGATCAACCCGGTGCTGGAATTTGACGCGGAGGGTCATGTCACTTACTACAACGCCGCCGCCCATCAACTGGCCGTGGCCTGGGGCCAAGCCTCCCCCGTGACCCTGGTCCCACCCGGCATGCCGGCCCTGGTCAAAACGCGTTTGGAGAGCGGCACCCACCTGCTCGGCCTGGAGACCCGTCTCGGCGGGCGGACCCTTTCGTGGGCCCTGTTTCCCAATCCGGCGATGGCCACGGTTTACGCTTATGTGAGCGAGGTCACCGGTTGCCTGGCCCTACTCCGGCCGCCCGGCCCGGCGAGCGAACCGGTTGAGCCCGGTACTGGCCGGGACGCCATCCCCGGCGGCCAGGGCGCGCCGGGCGACGCGGAGGGCACGGAGTGGCGCGTGCGACCGGAGCCCGCGCTTCCCCTGGTTGGCGACGGGGAGATGTCGCCCGCCGAGTTGCTCCAGGCAGCCGGCGACGCGCTGATCGCCTTTGATTTGGAAGAGAAGATTCACGGCTTTAACCCGGCCGCCGAGGCCCTGACCGGTTACCCCGCCGCCGCGGTGCTGGGTCGGACCTATTCCAGCCTGAACCTCTTGACCCCCGAGTCGCTGGCCGCGATGTCCGACGTGCTGCAGCGGGTCAAATCCGGCCGTGAAACCGCCCCGCTTGAACAGGTCATGGTGGACAAGCAGGGTCGGCGCGTGGTGGTGGAAACCAATTTTCGCGCGCTCCGGCAGGGCAACCAGGTGCGCGGTGTGGTGGCCACGCTGCGGGACTTGACCGCGCGGAAGTTGGGGGAGGAATACCTGCGCCTGAGCGACGCCAGCCTGGTCCTGGCCCAGCACGTCGCCAAGCTGGGGAGCTGGGAGTGGCGCGGCGACCCGGAGCACCTCGAGTGGTCGCCGGAGACCTTCCGCATCTTCGGCTGCGACTCCCAGCGGTTCACTCCGACGCGCTCGGCCGTGCTGGCGCTGGTGCACCCGGCCAATCGCGAGTTGGTCAAGCAAACGGCCGAGACGGCCTGGCGGACCGGCAGCGCCTACCGACTGGAGTATCGGATCGTGCAGCCCGACGGGGCGCAACGGTTGATCCAGGAACAGGCCGAGGTGATGACCGACGACAAGGGTGGCGCGACCCGCATGATCGGCGCCGTGCAGGACATCACCGAACGCAAGCAGCAGGAGGAACAACTTCGCCACCTCGAGAAATGGGAAGCCATCGGCCGCTTGGCCGGCGGGGTGGCGCACGATTTCAACAACATCCTGGCCGACATCCGGCGCTGCATCGAGGTCATCCAAGCTTCCACTCCGGAAATCAAGGAGGAGATGGCCGTGCAACTCAAAAGCCTGGCCACGACCGCCGAGCGGGC
>JAGWYX010000705.1 GCA_018969165.1 Verrucomicrobiota bacterium | reverse complement strand
ACGGAGTAACAGTAGCGGGGACCGAACCAATGCTTGACCGGTGGCGAGGTCTGGCGCAGCAACTCGTCGGCGAACCCCGCAGCCGCGAACAACAATCCATAGCGCGTGACGGCGCCGTCATCCGATTGACAGCGGACCTCGATCGCGTCCAGCCGCCTGACGCGGCCTCGGGTCAGGACAGCTAAAGCCGTCGCGGAGCTCCGGATGCCCAACAGTTGGGCGGCGTCGTTGCCGGTGCCGAAGGGGACGATGCCGAGCGCGGCGCGGGGCTCCGCCGCCAGGAGCAAACCGCTGGCGACCTCGTTCGTCGTGCCGTCGCCTCCCACCGCCGCGACGCAGTCGTAAGCCGCGGCCGCGTTTCGGGCGAGCTCCACGGCGTCCCCGGGGCGCCGGGTGACCCGGCCTTCGGCGCGGGCGCCGGATTGGCGGAGCGCTTCGAGCAACGCCGGCAGCCGTTCGCCCGCGCGACCGCGACCGGCCGCGGGATTGGCGATCAGGAGGAAGTTACCGGCCAGGCGCGCCTCACGCCTCATGTCCGCTCCGTCGTTCATCTTCGCTTCTTCTTCGATCATTTCCGCTGCGCGTGCCGGGCCGCCGCGGGTTGGGGACAACCCGCGGTCGGGTTCACGGGAAGAACAGCGGAAACAAATCCCGCTCCGGCCACGCGCTCACCGCATTGGCCGCGCGGTGCAGACCGCGGTCGATAGCCAAGTCCGGCAGCCGGGAATCCTCGGAGCGTTGATTGAACAGGACCGCCCAGCTCAGGCCGTCCGCGCGCCGGACCAACAGGGTGAATGTGCCGGGCAAGCTGCCGTCGTGCCAGTAATTGGCCCGGCCGGAGGCGGAGATTTTTCGGACTGACCAGCCGCAGGCGTAGTAGTGGTCTTGCAGCGTGCCGTCCGGTTTTCGTGCCACTGGCGGGTCCGGGGATTGGTAGAGGAGCCGGAGCGTCGAGGGCGCCAGCAACGGGCTGTGCGCGGGGTCGTCGAGTGCCGCCGCGATGCGGGCCAGGTCCACCACCGAGGCGACCCAACCGCCATGCGCGTCCATTGCCTCGAGGCAGAAGCCGCCATAGGGCCACGGTACCCGCCGCGGTTTCTCGCCGAAAACACTTTCGGCGGTCCCCTGGCCCTTCGTGTAGTAGCGCACCTCGTTCGGCAGACGCCCGGTCTCGAGCGACGCGCCCATGCGCATCCGCCGGATGCCGATGCGGCGCAGGATGTGCTCGCGCACGAATGGTTCATAGGCCAGGCCGGTCACCCGCTCGATGACCCGACCCAGCACGCAGTAACCGAAGTTCGAATAGGCGAAACGGCTGCCCGGCTCGAAATCCAGCGGTTGGCCCAGCATGTAGCGAATAACGTCCTTTGGTCCGGGTGGACTTGGCACGCCACAGGCCTGGGCGATCCGGCGTGAGCGGAACATCGGATCGAAGCTCTTGTCGCGGTCCCAGCCGCCCGTGTGATGGAGCAATTGGTTGACGGTGATCGTCGCCAGGCGCGGATCGGGAGGTTGGCCCGCCGCGGCGCAGGGCGCCAGCGGCACTAGGTCGAACGCGCGATCGCCCAGCTTCAACCGGCCGGTTTCAACCAATTTCAGCACCGCGACCGCGGTGAAGGTTTTGGACACACTGGCGATCCGGAACAGCGTCTGGGGTCGGACCTGGATCTTCGCCTCGCGATCGGCCCAACCGTAACCCCGGGCATAGACTAAACGCCGGTCCTTGACCACCGCCAGCGCGCCGCCCGGGATCGCACTGTCTTGCATGAAGGCCTCGATCTCGTGATCGAATGGCGCCAGCGCGGGCTCGCCAGGCGCCGCAGCCGATCCGTTTCCGGGCGCGCCCGCCAGGCGACCAGCCTGCCGGCTCCACGCCGCCGCCGCCAGGGTAGCGACAAATCTCCGGCGCGAGAATCGCGGCGCAGCCGACCCGTCCGGCGAGCTTAATCGGCGTCGCATTCGCTGAGCCGTTGGCGATAAACCTCGCGCGCGTGGGCGTAGGCGGCGCGGGCATCTTCCAGCTCATCGGCCTTGATGAAGCGCTGTTTCTGCGACCAGCATTGGTCCACGCCTTTGAGACACCACTCGGCGCTGCGGCGCGAGGCGCGGATCGGCTTGCCCGCCACCACGACGAAGATCGGGTTCGTATGCGACGACGGCAGAATCCGCAGGGCGATCCAACTGCTCCGCGCGATCGGCACGTCGAAGGCCAGGTCCTGGATGCGGCCATCGGCCGTCAGGACCTGGCGGGCGACGGGGTAGCCATTGACGATCACCTCGACGGGGACCTGGCGGGTGTTGCCGATGCGGGCGCGCTCGACGTCCCAGTAGGGTTTCTCGGTGTAGGGCCGGTATTGGAGCGAGGGGTTGGGGCTCGGGTTCAGCCAGGCGGCGGCGCGCACGGTGGCATGGACGGTGCCCGGGTGCGGCAGGCGCAGCTCGCTGCCGTTCTGGCCGAGCGCCAACCCGTCCGCGCGGAAATCCATCAAGTGGCTCTTGCCGTCGCCGACATAGGTGCGGCCGGCGCGGATGCCCTCGCACCAATCGTGGTAATTCAACTTGCCGTCGAGCTTCACGTAGGAGCGTCCGAGCCCGACCCGTTCGCCATAGATGCAAGGGAAATCGGTTTCGCCGCTGATCCGGGTGCGGAACCCGACGTTGAGGGTCTGGTACCACATGTTCAACTCCCAGACGTAAGGCGTGTCCACCATGGACATGAAATCATCGGCCGGGACGGGCCGATCGTCCGGCCCGGGGACGGTGTGCGTGACGTCCGCGATGTATTCGTTGGCGCCGATCCCGTCGTAGGGCGGCACGATGTAGTTGGGCAAGTTGGTCGTGTTGACTTCGAGGCCCCAACCCGAGTGGGCGGGCCCGACGACGGCGCCCTGGTGCTTGGCCCAGCGCAGCGTGTTCAGGCACAGCGTGGGCCAGTGTTTGTCGGAGTCGCCGCCCGGATAGATTTCCTGTTTGAGGCGGAGCAGGCAGAGATGGCCGG
>JAGWYX010000704.1 GCA_018969165.1 Verrucomicrobiota bacterium | reverse complement strand
GCGAATTTCGTCGAGGACCGGCGCGTAGAATTCGCAGGCTTTAAGAATCGCGGACGCCGCGGCCTTTTCGGCCGCGGGATCGATCGCTGCGTCCGGAGCGGGACGGACGAGCTTGCCGGGCGGCTTGTCGGCGGTTTACAGCCAGGCCGCCAGTCGTGTCGGCTGGGCCAGGGCCCAGTTGCCGGCCCAGTTGGGGAGGGTGTGAATCGCCTTCGCGAAGTCCGCCGTGCGTTGCGCCGCGTTGGTGTCGCGCCAATGTTGGGTACCGGGCTGGAAATCGAACAACGGGGCGAAGAACGGTGTCATAGCGAAATTCTGGTCGTCCGGCACCGGTTTGGGCACGAAGGCGGGGCGCTCGAGCCGCTCGCCCTTGGCCTCGGCTGCGGCCTTGAATTTCTCCCACGCGCGTTTGCTGGTCCAGGTTTCCACGCTGTAAGCCAGCGCAACGAGGGTGATCAGGCTCGCCACCACGATCAATAATTTGCGCTGATTCCGCCCGTGACAAAGCCAGCGGCCGGCGCGCACGATCGTCGAGCGGTCGAGCATCGAAAGCGGTTCAGAGGTGGTATTCATGGGCAGGGGTAAGGTTGGTTAAACGGTTTCATGCTTAAGTCGCTCCACTTCGCTCCGTGGGCGCGACCGTGATTGCGTGGGCTCGACCTCGGATGAGGAGGTCAGGTCTTCAAGATCCGCCGCCAGTTGCCGTTGCTCCTTCAGCAAGGTCACGATCGCCGGCGACAACGGCTCCGCTCTGGTTTGGGTGACCGCCGGGTTGTCGGCGCTGGCGTGGTTCAGGACGGAAATGACGACCCAGATGGCCGCCAGGCCGACCCACGCGCGTCGGCAAGGCCAGACCAGCTCGAGCCAGATCGCCTGGGCCAGGCGTGCGGGCCACGCGCCCGTTGCTGGCTCGGTGTCGGCGGCTTCAGCCCGGATCGGGCCGAAGGCATCGAGCACCACCCGGTGGCGAATCGCGTCCAGGTCGGGTTCGGCGGGTTGGTGCCTTTGGAAGAGCAGTTGGCGGGGTGTCTTCATGGTTGATCCTCGATCAATTTGCGCAGGGTTTGTTTGGCGTAATGGAGCCGTGACTTGACCGTGCCGACCGGCGTGCCGGTAATCCGGGCGATGTCGTGGAGTGAGAAATCTTCGACGAAGTGGAGGAGGAGAACCGCGCGGTGCGCGGCCGGCAGGCGCTGGAGCAAGGCCAGGAAACTCGCCGCTTGCTCCTGGCGCAACAGCCACGTCTCGGGTGTCGTCGCGTCGGCATCGGGAATCTCGAGCATGCCATCGTCGAGGCTGACGGTTTCGAGGCGTCGTTTGCGGGCGTACTGGAGCCACTTCTGGTGGGCGATGCTGAACAGCCAGGAGCCGAACTTGTCGTCAGCGCGCAGGGTGTCGAGGTGGCGGGCGGCGTTGACGAAGGTTTCCTGGACCAGGTCCAGGCTGGTTTGGCGGTCGTGCACCAGTTCAACAAGATAGACATAGAGCGGGAGTTGGTAGCGGTGGAACAGGGCCTCCCATGCGTCCGGATTCCCGGCCCTGGCGGCTTGCACGAGCGATGGTTGACGTTCAGCCACTACCAGCATCTACCCAAGTGGAATGCAAAAGACCAGCCTAGGTTCAATGCGAGTTTGGTGGCCCGGTCGTGGTCCGATCACGTGCTGGTTGATGGCCCCGTTGCCTGTGCCATCGCGCAAGGCGGCTCTCCATGAGCCGCGTTCTGGTAGGGCGTCGGCCTCCGGCCGTGCCGCTTGCGGACCTGGCCACGGCACGTCGGGACGGCGCCGCGCTGGCCTTGGGCGACTCAGGCGCGGCCGTCGCGATCAGCGCGCGGAGGTGGCGAGCTTGCGGTTCGTCGCGATTGGGACCGGCACGAAGGCCTTGGCCAAATCGCCCGCCGGCAGATTAAACACGCGCACGCTCCCGTCGTAACCGCCGGTGGCGATCTGATCCTTTTTGGGATTGAAGGCCACGGCAAACACGGCTTCTTGGTTCCCTTTAAGCGTCGCTGCCCGCGATCCGTCGCTGGTGTTGTAGAGGCGGACTTCGCTGCCGGTGCCGCCCACGGCGATCCGGTTGCCGCCCGGGCTGTAGGCGATCGCGTGGATGGGCCCCGGCTGAAGCTCGAATTCCCGAACGAGGTTGACATCGTTGTTGGCCGCCGTGCGGTCCTGGTTTTCCCTGATGCGGTAAATTCGAGGTATCCCCAGGTCGCCGCCGTAGGCCACCAGGTCCTGGCTGGGGTGCCGGGCCATGCACAGCACCCCCTCGAGCAGCTTATTGATGTCGTCGATGAACTGCCCGTTGGCGACGTTGATGAGTTTCAGGGCGCGGTCCCGGCTGCCCGCCAGCAATCGCGTGCCGTCCACGGTAAAGAGCGTGGCAAAGACCCAGTCGCTGTCGTTGTCGAAGTGCAGCAACTCCCGGCCGGTATCCAGGGCGATCATGCGCACCGTTTTGTCGGCGCATCCGAAGGCGACTCGGCTTCCGTCAGGAGAAAACGAAATCCCATAGACGGCATCATTGGCGACTTTGAAGGATTTGATTTCGGTGTGGTTGGTGACATCCCAAAGCTGGATTTCACCGAACACGGCCGGGGCGTCGCCGGCTACCGCCAGCCGGCCGCCCCGCGGCGAGAAGGCCAGGGCCTCGATGCGCGGGGATTCCCCCACCAGGCGCGCGACCAACCCGGAACCGTCGGGGTGGTGGAGGAGAACTTCGTGGTAGCCGGAAACGGCCAGCACGGTGCCGTCGGGCGAGTAGGCCAGGGCCGAAATCACCGGCGGGACATGATACGTCGGGGGCGCGGCCAGCTTGTAGGAGTAGGCATCGGCCGGGGTGTCGTCATGGGCGCCCTGGCGAATCCAGCGGGCGATCAAAGCGACTTCATTGGTGGCAAGCGGATCACCTTCCTTGGGCATCGACGGATCGTCGCCGCTGATTTCGTCGATGATCTTGCTGTGGTCTGGCGCGCCGGCTTGGAAGGCCGGTCCGTGCTT
>JAGWYX010000703.1 GCA_018969165.1 Verrucomicrobiota bacterium | reverse complement strand
CGCCGGTGCATCACGGGCGCGTGCGCGAAGCTGACTTCGGCCTGGGTGATGCCGACGAACACTAGTTTACCCGTGTGGGCGACATAGGTCAGGGCACTGGACATGGACTTATTGCTGCCGGTCGCGTCGATCACCACCGGGGCGAGCGCGCCGGCCGTCAATTCTCTCAGCTCCGCCAGTTCCGAGCCGGTGCCGTCGAAACAGATGGTCTCGGCTACGCCCATTCGTTCCCGGCAAAAGCTTAGCCGCGCCTGGTTCATGTCCATGACGAGGGTGCGCGCGCCTGACAGCTTGACGAACTCGATCGTGGCCAGCCCGATGGGACCGGCGCCGATGACGAGCACGGCATCGCCGGGCTGTGGTTGGGCGCGGTTGACGGCGTGACAACCGATGGCCAGCGTCTCGACCAGGGCGAGCTGCTCGGGGGCCAATTTGGACGAAGGGTGGAGCTTGCGCGCTGGCACGATCAACTCCTCACACAGCCCGCCATCCATCATAACGCCGAGCACCTTGAGGCTCTCGCAACAATTGCCGGCGCCGCGGCGGCAGGCGAAACAGTTTCCGCAGTTCATGTAGGGCTCGACGGAGCAACGGTCGCCGGGCTTGACGTGCGTGACGCCGGCGCCGACGGCGAGCACTTCGACGCCGAGTTCGTGTCCGGGAATGCGCGGATAACTGTAGAATGGCATCTTGCCGAGGTAACCGGAGTAGTCGGTGCCGCAGATCCCGACACGGTGGATGCGCAGCAGGGCGTCGCCGGGACCCGGGGCTGGCGGGGCCGCGACATCGATGCGGCGGAATTGTCCAGGTTTTTCGAGCTGGAGGGCTTTCATCGAAACGTCAGTGGTCAGTGGTCCGTCGTCAGTTGTTTTTGGGCAAGCCTTCGACGTGGCCGATGTTCTTGACCGGAGCCAGGACGGCCAGCACCTCTCCCAAAAGTTGCGTGTCCAGGGGTTCGGCGATCCATTCCGCCCATTTGCGGATGTTGTCGGGGTTGGCGGAGCCGGCGATGGTTGTGGTGATGTCCGCGTTCGCCGTCGAGAATTGGATCGCCAGCTTGGCGATGTCCACGCCGCGGTTTGCGCAAAGGTCGGCGGCGCGCCGGCAGGCGGCGCGAACGTTTTCGGGTTCCTTGTGCCAATTGGGGAGCGGCGCGTTGGTCAAGAGGCGGGCCGCGAACGGTCCGGCGTTCATGACGCCGACGTCCTTGGATTTGAGATACGGAACCAACTCGTCGGCCAGCCGCGTGTTCTGCAAAGTGTATTGGTTGTAGCTGAGGATCACGTCGAGGTCGGTCTGGTCGAGGATGAACTTGAAAATCTTCAGCGGGTAACCCGAGACGCCGAGGAAGCGGACTTTGCCCTGTTCGCGAACCCGGCGCAGCGCCGGCAGCGTTTCATCGACGATCTGTTGCATCTGGACGAACTCGATGTCGTGACAGAGGAGGATGTCCAGGTGGTCGGTGCCGAGGCGGTGGAGGCTGACATCGACGCTCTCGACGACGCGCCTGGCCGAGAAATCGAAATGGGCAAGGTCGTAACGGCCGAGTTTGGTGCCGAGGAGGTAGCGGTCGCGTGGGATACCGCGCAGGGCGACGCCGAGCAACACCTCGGACATGCCGCGACCGTAGAACGGGGAGGTATCAATGAACGTCAGGCCCAGTTCGAGCGCGACGCGCACCGAGCGGAGGGCTTCCTCGAGGGTGACGGGGCGGAATTCCTGGCCGAGGGACGAGGCGCCAAAGCTCAGGATCGGCAGGTGCAGTCCGGTCTTTCCCAGGGGGCGTGTTTGCATGGCCGGAGTTTTGGCACAGCCGGCCCTGCAAGTCACCGCGAAATTTTTGCCGGTCGCTGGAAGCGGAACTCGGTCGGCGCGGTAACCGGCAGGCCATTGACCTCCAGCACCGGGTAGGCCAGGAGATTAATGGGACCGGCCGCCGGCCCGGGCTGAAGGATCAGGTCGCGTCCGCGGCTCAGCTCGAAACGATTCGCCGGGTGATGGCCGAAGTAATAATCGACCAGGCTCGGGTTCTTATTCGCCTCGCTGATGTCCACCGGCACCCACTTGCCGTCGGCGTAGAACTCCGCCCAGCAATGGTAGCCGTCGATGCCGCCATCGCTGCGTTCGGAAGGGATGGCGGCGCCGATGGCGAAGCGAGCCGGGATGCCGATGGCGCGTGCCAGCGCGATGAAGTAAGAATGAAAGTCGGAGCAGTTGCCGCTGCCGGCGTTGCAGGCGTAAACCGCATCACCGCGGCCCCAACCGGCACCGTATTTGGCGTAGCGCATTTTGGCGATCACGTGATCGTAAAGGGCGCGGGCGCGAGCCAGATCGGTGGTGCGGCCGCGGGTGATTTGCAGGGCCTGCGTCCGGAAGGTCTGGTTGATGGGCACCAGGCGGTCCGGTTTCAAGTATTCCGCGAGGTCCGGAGTCCGGACGGCGTAGGCGGATTTTTCAAAGCGGCGAACCCGGTAGTCGATTTCGACGACCTTGCCGCTGTCGGCCGGTCCAGCCGTCAGGAACAGCACGCGATTTCCAAATTCGCTGTCGTGCAGTTCCTGCCACGGCTCTGGAGTCCGGATGCGTTCGACCTCGACGTGTTGGAACGTGTTCGACGTAGCCAGCGGCAGCCACAGCCGGGCCGGGCCGGTGATCTCGGGCAAACGGACCTGGTAGGTGAACGCGAACCGGTCGGTGCCGTGAACGACGCCGAGCAATCGCGGTGGCGCCTTGCGGACGGGGACCCGTCGCCAAGTGCCGTCGCGCTGCTGCTGCCACAGGTAGAGCGGCCGGCCATTGATCTTGTGGACCGTGGTAGCCGTGACCGTCATGGACCCTGGCGGGCCCTGCATGAAGAAATCCAGGTCGTAGAGCGGACCATCGGTGCCAATCATGTCCACGCAAGCAAAGTGGGCGCCGCCGCCCAGGTCGGCCAGGTACTCGAGGTGGACGCGGACGAGTTGGAGGCTCAGCTCGTGGTTCCGGTAGGGAAATCGGAAGTAGC
>JAGWYX010000702.1 GCA_018969165.1 Verrucomicrobiota bacterium | reverse complement strand
CAGACCAGTGGTGCCGCCCCGGTGTTGAGCGGCTCGACCCCATACGTGTTTGACGCCGGCGCCAGCCTCAGCGCTTCCAACGTCGCCTCCGGTTCCGTGACCCTGCCCAACAGTACGGTCAAAACTTTCACTGCCGACGGCCAGGAACTCCGGATCAAGGAATCCTACGCGACGGTATCCGCCCTGGCGGCCGCCGACCCCTACGGCACTTACACCGTGACGCTCAACACCGTGGACAACGGCACTAAAACGATTGCCCTGGCGCTCTCGGCCACCGTGCCGTTTCCCACCACCCCGCAGATCAGCAATTTCACCGCCGCCCAGGCGATCGACTCGGCTGCGCCCTTTACCCTGACTTGGAGCCCGTTCAGCAACGGGACGAGCGCAGACTACATTTCCGTGGAGATCGACGACGCGATGGGCAACACGGTGTTGAACTCCGCCGACATCGGCATGGCCGGCGCGTTGAACGGGACGGCGACGTCGTTCGTGATTCCGGCCAACCAGCTCCAGGCCGGCCAGAGCTACAGCGGCCGGCTGATGTTCGTCAAGGGGACGGCCCTCGACACGAACAGTTATCCAGGGGCCGTGGCCGTCGCCGGCTTTTACAAGCAGACCCAGTTCACGCTGGCGACCGCCGGGGGAACGGCGAGCGGGCCGGATGTGCAAACCTACCTCGTGGCCAAAGGCCAGCAGTTTTTCCAGAGCAGCACCAACCCGCCCGCGCCGCGGCCTGATGCGCCATTCGTCTTCAACTGCTTCGTGAACGCGACCGACACCGGTGATGTGGCCAATGCCAGCGTGCAAGTGCCCGGTGGCAGTTCGGAGACGCTGGCAGGTCAGACCAACGATAGGTTCTTCCAATTCATCAACGGCTTTGCCACCCAGGATGCCCTGGACACCAATTACCCGGTTGGCAGTTATACCTTGTCGATCAATACCGTCCACCACGGCCTGCAGCAGTCCACCCTGACCCTGTCCGCGGCCAATTACCCCGGGACCGTGCCCGCGCTCACGGACTTTGCCGCGGCTCAGTCCATCAATCCGACCGCCGACTTCGTCTTAAGCTGGAATGCCTTTGGCGGCGGCACGACCAGCGACTTCGTCCAGCTCAGCATCCAGGACAGCAACGGGAACACGGTGTTTAACACGCCCCAACCCGGCACGCCAGGAGCCTCCAACGGTCTGACCCTATCGGTTCTCATTCCCCGAGGCACCCTGGTGTTCGGGCAGACCTATTTCGGGAACCTGGTGTTTGCGCGCGGCGTAATTGACACCAACAGTGTCCCAGGCGCCACCGGCCTGGCGGGGTACTTCATCGCTACGGCTTTCAACCTGGCCACCGAAGGGATCACCCCGCCGACCTTGAGCTTGCCGACCCGGCTGCCGGGCGGCGCTTTCCAATTCCAACTTACCGGCCTGGCCGCATTCACTTACGAGGTGGATTTCTCGACCAACCTGACGGGCTGGGCGCCGCTAACCAATGTGACCACCGACGCCAGCGGGGCGGCCGTGGTCGTCGATCCGCTGGGAGTGGGTTCCACCGCGCGCTTCTACCGGGCGTCCTTCGGCGGGTCGTCCAGCGCGGCCATGTTCGACCTTTTCTTTGACGAACTCGCCAATGCCGGCACGTTCGGCGTCAACGCCTCCCCGCAGATCGTCTTCCCGGTGCCTCTGAACAGCTACCGGGCGACCCTGGCCGTCCATGATGAATTCATGCCGCCTCCCGCGGCCAGCGTTACGTTTACGGGGCCGGCCGGCTCCGGCCTGGCCAATACGCCGGCGGACTATCAGAGTCTGGGAAGCCCCGGCAGCGTGACCTACGGGTCACCCGCCGTCTCGAACCCGGCCGCGGCCCCCGGCGGCACGTGGGTGATCAATTATAACGGCGCGACGCAGAGCATCGTGATGCCCGACCCACAGGCCAATAGTCGCCTCGTGATCCCGGTCCCGACGGTCACGGTGGCCAACGGCGCGCTGCAACTGGTCGCGTGGGCTTACAGAAGCGCCAGTGGCTCCAGCCTTGGCGGTCCGCCCAGCTTCCTGACGAACATCCAAATCCAGGTTAGCGACTCGACAGGAGCCAGGCTCTATAGCTCCCCGACGCTCTCGCCCTCGAACTCCAGCTTCACGTTCCCAACCAGCCCCACGTTGACTTGGTCCGGGGTCGGCTCCATCGCGCTGGCTTACGCGGATGACCTGGGCAACAACTACGTTGTATTCTTCCAGCACTAGAGTCCTTGAGCCCGAGGACTCATTGCGGCCGGATCAAATTTTGGGCCGCTGTCTCTGTGCTGCGTGTGGGGTCTCAAGGAATCCGCAAGCGTGGCGCGCGGAGAGAACGGACGAAAGGCAGGAAGAATCGCAGTGCATGGCAGAGGTGGCCTGAGGTCTGAGGCGCGCCTCGCCAGAGACCTTGAGTTTCGAAGCCGGAGCCGCCGCGTCAAGTCTTGGCGTCCGCAGCGCGCACCTGGCCCGACGGACGGCGTCGCCAGGCAGCGAAGGCCAACAAACCGAGCCCGGTTACGAGGGTGTAGTCCGCAGGTTCGGGCGCCGCGCTGAGGGTGGAGGCGCTCAAATTGTCGATGCCGATGGCGCCATTGCCCTGGGAGAAGGCGAATTTCAGATCACTCATGGTCTGGGAGGACGTCAGCACCGCCAGGTCGTTGAACGCGCGGCTGGTGCCGACCCAGACATCCTCGGTGTTGTCGGCCAGCGAATCGGTCGAACCATCGGGCGCCGAATAGGACACGGTCGAGCCGGAGTGGTTGAGATACCAGGAGATGGTCTGGGTCCCGGAGAAATCAGCGCTGTTGACGCTGCCTCCGTTGCCGGGGGCGGGGGTGTAACGAAGTTCGAACTGCCCCGGGGTTGCGGTGAAGTTGACGCCCAGCCGCGCGTACACCAGGCTATTGGCTTCGGCGGCGTTGGCGGTGCCGAAGCCGCTGCCGATCTGCCAAATGGCGGCCGTGGTTTGCGCCGCCGTGTTGCCGCTGACCGTTAGATCAAACTGATACCGCAAGGTCGTC
>JAGWYX010000701.1 GCA_018969165.1 Verrucomicrobiota bacterium | reverse complement strand
GATGTGCCCGCCGTCCAGCACGGGGATGGGCAGCAGGTTGAGCACCGCCAGGTTGATGTTCAGCAGCACCAGGAAATCCAGCGCCAGCCGGTAATCGGTGTTCACCCACACCGCCAATTGGGCGAAAATGCCGACCGGCCCGCTGAGGTCGCGCGCGCGCACGCCGGTCTCCTTCGTGTGAACCAGGGCCGTGATGACGCCGAAGGTCTTGTCCAGCACATCGCTGATCCGCTCCCACGGCAGCGGGCCCGGGCGCTGAATCTCATAGACCCCTTCGCTGAACACAATGCCGATCCGGGCCCGCTTGGTCTGCGGATCGTAGCGCGGAGTCATGGTCACGCTGACTTTCTGTCCGCGGCGGTTCAGGACGATCGCGCACGGTTTGCCCTCGGACTTGGAGATCAGTTCGATCATGCTCTCGCGGCTGGGCACCGGAATGGCGTTCACGGACACGACCTTGTCGCCGGGCTGCAGCCCCGCCGCCGCTGCCGGCATGCCGCTCTCGACCGAGCCCACCACCGGGTGCTCGCGCGGATCCAGGTTCAGCCATTTCAATCCCACCTCGGGCAGCACCTTGGCTGTCAGACGGTAGGTCGTCCGCTCCCCCGCCCGCTCGATGACCACCGGGATCACGTTGGTGCGGGCCGTCGCCGTCTCGAACGTCACGTCCTGCCACGACTTCACCGGGTGCCCGTTCACCACCACGATCCGGTCGCCTTCGCGAATGCCCATCGCCGCCTCCGGCGACTTGGGGTCCACCTCGCCGATGATCGACGGATTCACCAGCACCGGCAGGCCGACAAAATAAATCAGCGTGGCGATCGCGAACCCGAAGACCACGTTCATGAACGGCCCGGCAAACGCCACCAGGATTTTGGACCAGGGCGGCGCGGGCGGGATTCTTTCCGGGCCCTCGGCGCTGCCGCCCTCCAGGGCCTCGGCGGTGATCATTTGCGGCAGCTTGACAAAGCCCCCGGCGGGAATCCACCGCCACGAATAATCAATCCCGTCCTTCTGCCAGCCGATGATCTTGGGGCCGAACCCGATGGCGAAGGCCTCGACCTTCATGCCGCGGCGTCGTGCCACCCAGAAATGTCCGAATTCATGCACGAAGACCGCGGCGCCAAAAAGCAGGATCACCGCCCCGGGCACATAAACGATGTGCCACAGTTCGCGCGCAATATGCCAAAGTGTCATCATGAGTCTGCGGCTGAACCATCAACCGATTGCCGAATCTAACCAACCCTTTGCCTTCTGGCAACCGGCGAAAAGCGGCGACTGAATCTTCGAGCCGGGGCGGTGTCCGGCCTCGGCCCGCCGCTCGCCTGACTTGGAAGGGAGTCGGCGGAGCATGGTTTAGGCACCCGCCAAAAAGATGGATGCTCACCCCGTACGCCAAAGTCCCGCGGTGTGGTAAGCGAGAGCGAGTATGGGGAAAGGGGTCAGTTCTTATGATTGACTACCCCTCCGCAAATCGCATCCGAGAACGGCAAGTCGGTCGTCGTGCGGGCCAACGAGATTGCGGCGGTGGTGGTTAATAGACATTAGTAAGAACTGACCCCTTTTCGGCATTTCGCTTTTGATCGCCTGGCTTGTCCCTTGCGGGCCAAGTAGGGGTGGTTAATCAGGCTCCTCCAGCTCCCCAGCCTTCCGGGCTTCGCCCATGAGTTCGTGCTCGAAGGCGCTGGCGTAGGCGTCGAGCGTGGCCGGTTTGAGACGGAGTTTGGCGCCGATTCGGCGCCAGCCTGACACCGCGGTGAACCCATCGCGCAAGATGCACATGGCTACATTCGGCTTCAGCCCGAAGCGCGGGGCGGCCTCCAGCGCGTGAGCGATGCTGGGTTCGCGTTGGTCTCACTGATGGGTGTCTGGTTCATCCGGGCGCGGTCAGACTCGGGCACGGGGTGGAGGTCATCAGCCGGTGAGAGCGCCCAGCGTCCGGCTTGGACTATGAGGAAACCGTGATTGCGGAGGTGGTCGTCATAATTGCTGGCCTACGATGCCGGCGACCGGCTTTACACGCTCACGTCTCCGGCGGGGACATTCACAAATACTTATCTGCACGCCGGCATGCCGATAGCCAATCTTGGCCTGCCGAACACCGCGGTCAACCAATTTGACAACGTCGCGCGGATGACGAACACTGCGCTGGTGAACAGCAGCGGCAGGACGCTGGATTTGCAGGGCTACGTGTGCGACAGCACCGGCCAGCGCACGGAAGAGGCTTGGCTTAACGGCACGAATGTCAACTACACGTACGATGACGAGAACGAGCTGATCCAGGTCACCGCCGTCGAGGGCGTTGGCACGGTGGCCGCCCTGACCCTGCTGACTGAAGTGGGGCCGGACCTGAGCCGATTCCCGACGGAAGAACATTCGAGGCCGGCAGGCACGTCGGCTGCTTTGTCAAGAATGCGAAGAGGCTGGCATCTTCGCCGGCGGCGGCTAGCTTCAGTCCTGGCCGGTGCGCCGCCCGAGCCGTCCGCGGTTTATGAAGTCTGAATTCCTGCAACAAGTCAGTTGGTTCGACCTGGTCGCCCTGGGCATGATCATCGTGGGGCTGGTGCGCGGCCGCAAGCACGGCATGTCCCAGGAATTGCTGATGGTGTTGCAGTGGCTCTTGATCGTGGTGCTGGGCGCCATGTTGTACCAGCCGGTGGGCGATTTCATCCTGCTGACCGTCCACGTCAGCCCGGTCTGGATGTACATCGGCGTGTATCTGACGATCGCCGTGCTGGTCAAACTGTTCTTCAGCCTGGTCAAACGCTCCGTCGGCGAGAAACTGGTCGGTTCGGATGTCTTCGGGCGCCTGGAGTATTACCTGGGCATGCTGGCCGGGGCGGTGCGGTTTTGCTGCATCCTGCTGCTGGTGATGGCGGTGCTCAATGCCAAGTACGTCAGCGAGGCGGACCTGCAGCGCGAGGCCAAGACCCAACAGGAGGACTTTGGGGACATCTCATTTCCTACGTTCGACTCACTGCAGTTCGAGGTGTTCCACCACTCGCTCACGGGCCAATTCGTCAAGAAATA
>JAGWYX010000700.1 GCA_018969165.1 Verrucomicrobiota bacterium | reverse complement strand
GAAGAGTATTTGAGATGGTTATGACGCGGCCATGCGGGAGGCTCCGGTTAACGGTGCTTGTCCTGGCTACCTTGGCGGGGTTGAACTCCGGCTTGGGTTTTGCCCAGGAGCCGGCGGGGAATGTCACGATACCGGCACCGACGGTCCCGGCACCCGCCCCGCGGATCGCGCTGGGCTCGCCGGTTTACGATTTCGGCAGAATCAAGTCCGGCGAGGTAGTGGAGCACAGTTTTGTCTTTACCAACCAAGGGAACGCGCCGCTGGAAATCACGGCGGTGCGTCCCGGGTGCGGCTGCACCACCGCGGGCGAGTGGGATCGAGTGGTGCCGCCGGGGCGGGCCGGCGCAATTCCGCTGCGGTTCAATTCGACGGGTTACAGCGGCGCGGTCGCCAAGTCGGCGATGGTAACGTGCAATGATCCCAGCCGACGCGGGTTCGTTCTCCAGCTCCGTGGGACAATCTGGAAACCCATCGACGTTGTTCCGTCGTTGGCGGTGTTCAATGTCACGAGCGAGACGCTAACTGGGGAATCGAAGGTGTTGCGCATCGTGAGTAATCTCGAGCAGCCGATTACCCTCTCCCATCCGGAGTGTTCCAACGCGCAGTTCCGGGCCGAGGTCAAACCCATCCGGCCCGGCAAGGAGTTCGAGTTGCGGATCACGGCCATTCCGCCCTTCGGCCCGCGACCCACTTATGCGCCCGTCACGCTGCGGACCTCGGCCCAGGAGTGGCCGGTGATTCTCGCCGGCGCTTATTTGGCGGTGCAGCCGGTGATTGAAGTAAGTCCGCGCCAACTCGTGTTACCTCCGGGTCCGCTGACGGGCAATTTCATCTCCTCGATCACGATCCGCAACAACGGGACGAACGCCCTGGTGTTGTCGGATCCCAAAGCGAACGTGCCGGGTGTGCAGGTACGCCTGGTGGAAGCGGACCCTGGCCGACGATTCGCCCTGGCGGTCACCTTTCCGGCCGGTTTTCAAGCCCAGCCCGGGCGGCCGGTCGAGATCAGCGTCGGTTCCAATCACCCTGGCTTCGCGACGATCCGCGTGCCGGTCGTCCAACCGGCCGGCCGAAGCGCGGTGCAAACTGGCGCCTGGCTTCCACGCCCGCCCGTCGGTTCGAAGTCGAAGGCTGCGTCCGCGACACTGGCTGCCCCGGGTCCATGAGCGAAGGCGGGGACCAGATTGAATTCCGTGGGCTGGGCTCGGCCGCGCGGACTGTCGTGAGGGAATCCGTGTGGGTATTGATTGGGGGACTCGCGTTCGCTCTGCTGGCCAACCAGGTTTCCCCGCGGGGACTGAGCCTTACGCGGGACTATTTCGGCCACGGCATCGGTTCGCCGCCAGCGGTCCGACCGGCTGCGGTGAGCGCTCCGGGCGTGATCCAGGAAGGGACTGGCGTAGATACGGCGGTGGCGGCGCGGCTTAAGGAGAAGGGGCTGGAGGCCATCGGGCTGAAGGAGGCCCGTCGGCTTTTTCTCGAGTCGGAATCGGCAAATGAGCGGGTCATCTTCGTCGACGCACGGGACGACGCCAACTACCAGACCGCCCACATTCCCGGGGCTTACCAGTTGGATTATTACCATCCTGAGAATTATTTGTTGACCGTGATCCAGGCGTGCCAGCGGGCGGAAACGGCGGTGGTGTATTGCCAGGGCGGTGACTGCGAGGACAGCGAATTGGCGGCGGTTTTGCTCCGACAGTCGGGTGTGCCCGCGCGGCGGTTGCGGGTTTATCCGGGAGGGTTTACCGAATGGACGAACCACGCGTTGCCAATCGAGAGCGGGGCGGGGCGGGGTGGCGCGGGTTCGGCGACCAATCCATGAACAAGCTCCTGTTACTGGCGGCGCGTTGGGTGCTGGGCGTGGTATTTCTTTACACCGGATTGAGCAAGGCCTTGCATCCGGTCGAGTTTCTGAAGCTGGTGCGCCAATACGACCTGGTTCAGCCCGCGCTGGCGTTGAACCTGATTGCCGCCGGAGTGCCGTGGTTCGAGGTCTTTTGCGGGTTGCTGCTGATGCTGGGTCTGGCGGTGCGGGGCACGGCGCTGGTATTGCTGGGTTTGCTGGCGCCGTTTACTGCGCTGGTAATTCGGCGCGCGCTCGAGTTGCACGCGGCGGGCGCGATTCCATTCTGCGCGGTCAAGTTTGACTGCGGTTGCGGCACCGGCGAAGTGCTGGTGTGCCGGAAAGTGCTTGAGAACGCGGCGTTGATTCTGGTCGCGACGGTCGTGATCTTGGGGCGCCAGCATCCTTGCTGCCTCTGGCCCCGGTCCCCAGTGCACCCCCCGGGCAACAAACAGTCACCTTTGGGGTCAGGTCTCGACATTTGACATCTGGAGGAAATGGCCGTTCCCTCCTCCGATCGGGTTCAGGCTCCACGGTCCCAATGTCAAATGTCGAGACCTGACCCCGCACCGGGATTTTCGTTGTCAAAACGGAGCGCATCCGGCTAAATACCATTCATGTGTCAAGAGACGGTAGGGCAATCCGTCCACGTCAATACCGACGAATGGGAGCGGGCGAGCCAAGCAGGAGCTTTTCCGATTCTTGTGATGACCGGGCGCTGGAAGCTTGGATGCGGTATTCGCAGGATTGTCAGGGGCGGGAGGAAATGTCAGCACACCAGCCGGGTCGCACATCGACATCGTGCCAAACCGCCGAACTAAGGGAAGGAGCAGGCTCATGGCCAGACCATTGCGGATCGAGTTGGCAGGGGGACGATATCATGTCACCGCTCGTGGCAATGAGCGGCGAAACATCTTTCGCACCGATCGGGATCGCACCCATTTTCTCGAGTTAGTCGCTGAACTGCCGGATCGCTTTGGTGGGCGTCTGCATGCCTACGCGATGATGCCGAACCATTATCACCTGTTGCTGGAAACCCCGGAGCCCAATCTGAGCCGAGCGATTCAATGGTTAAATGTGAGCTACAGTGTGTGGTTCAATCGCCGCTATGACCGGAGTGGGCATCTTTTTGCGGGCCGCTTTCATGCGGTGCTCATAGAGGACGACGGCGGATTTCAAGCGGTT
>JAGWYX010000699.1 GCA_018969165.1 Verrucomicrobiota bacterium | reverse complement strand
TTGCTTCGCCTGGAAGCACGTCAGCGCGAGGTCGCCCACCTGCAGCGCTGCATGGCCCGCATTTCCGGAAAAAAGACCGAGCCGATCATCAGCATCCTCAATACCAGCGGCGAAGAGCCGGCCGTGGACTTCGGCGCCTCGTTGCTGGACACCCGGCGGGAACTCGAGCTGCTCGAGAACCACTGCAAACTGCAGCAGATCGCCATCGCCGACGCGCGGTTGCTGCTGCGGTTGGCAGGGCGGGGCCTGGCACAGGAACCCGGCGTCCAATCCACCGAAGGACCGCCGGGCCAACCGGCTCCCGAGCGCCACGGGGAGTGAGGCCCGTCTCACGGAGCCGCTTCCCCGGCGTCCACCGAGCGATACGACTCGAGATAGGCGAAGACCTCCGCCGGCCGCGCGGCCAAGTGGTAAGCCCGCCGCGCCTCCGGGTTCGCGAACCGCTCGCGGTAGAACCGCTCGAACATCTCCAGCAACGGATCGAAGAAACCTTCCGTGTTCAGGAATACGACCGGCTTGGGGTGCCGGCGGAGTTGCTTGAGCGTCAGTATCTCCAGCACCTCCTCCAGCGTCCCAAACCCGCCGGGCAAGGCGACGAACGCGTCCGCGCGTGATTCCATGATGGCCTTGCGCTCCCGCAAGTCCCGCGCGACGATCAGTTCGTCGGCGGCTTCGTAGGCGATTTCCTTGCGGCGCAGATAATGCGGGATCACCCCCACAACCCGCCCGCCGTGGCGATGAACGGATTTGGCCACCGCGCCCATCAGGCCGATGATCCCGCCACCGTAAATCAGGACCATCCGGTTCCGGACGATCAATTCGCCCAACTCCGTTGCCGCGGCAAAATATTTCGCCGCCACGGCGTTGCTCGAGGAGCTGAAGACGCAGAGGGTGCGGTGCTTGGGTTCGGCGGCGCTCACGCCCGGCGATTCTGGCCGGCCGCGCGCGCCTGTCAACCGCTCGGCGCGGCCGGACCGCGGCCTGTCCCAAGCCGCAGCGCGTGCCGAACCGCTGCGGGTTGGGGACAACCCGCGGTCCGGTTCCTGGGAAGGCTACCCACCTGGATTGTCACGCGCGACGCTGCGCGACTGGGGGCGCGGTCACCAGCCAATTCAGGATCGCCTTCTGCACGTGCAACCGGTTCTCGGCCTGGTCGAAAATGGTCTGCGCGTTGGCCTCGAAGGTGGCTTCGTCGATCTCCTTGCCGCGGTAGGCCGGCAGGCAGTGCATCACCAGGGCGCCGGGTTTGGCCAGTTGCACCAGCCGCTGATTGATTTGATAGCCCTGCAGAATCTTAAGGCGTTCGGCGGCCTCGGCCTCCTTGCCCATCGACACCCAGACATCGGTGTAGAGCAGGTCGGCCCCGCGCGCGGCGGCGTCGAGGTCTTCGGTGCAGAGGATCCGGCCACCGGCGCGGGCCAGGAGAGCGGGCGGCGGCTGGAAGGCCTGCGGGGCGGCCAGGCGCAACTCGAAGCCGAGCCTGGCCGCCGCAAAAATCCACGAGCACGGCACGTTGCACGCCGCGTCGCCGACGAAGGTCACGACCTTGCCCTGGATCGGGCCGCGTTTCTCCTGGAAGGTAAAGAGGTCGGTGAGAATCTGGCATGGATGCTCTTCGTCGGTGAGGGCGTTAATGGTGGGAATGCCGGCGAAGCGCGCGAACTCCTCGACATCGCTTTGCGCGAAGGTGCGAATAATGGCCCCGTGCGCCATCCGGCCGAGGACGCGCGCCGTGTCGCGGACCGGTTCGCCGCGGCCGAGGTGGATCTCATTGGCGCTGAGGAAGACCGGTTGTCCGCCCAGTTCGTGAATGCCGACGGTGAAGGAGACTCGCGTGCGGGTCGAGGATTTGGCAAAGAGCATCACCCAGCTCTGGCCAGCCAGGGGCCGCCGTGCTCGGCGCTCGCGGTCCGCTTTGAACAGGGCCGCGTCGGCCAGGATTTGTTCCAGGTCCGGTCGCGCCAAGGTTTCGAGACTCAAGAGGTTTTTCATGTTTGTTGAGTTCGGGAGGTGCCCCGAAAGGCATTCTATTAGCTGAAGCCTGTCGTTCCGTCACGCAGAACATTCATGGGGCGCCGGGGTGCCGTGGACTGTTGGACGCGAGGTGGAGTTGGGCCGAGGTCGGGGTGAGGCATTTCGCCAGGGCGGCGGTAAACCAGCGTTGACCGCGCCGGTTCAGGTGGGCACCGGTGGCGAACAAGCGATCGGGCAAGGTGGCCGGCAGGTTCGTCAGCAAGACCTGAGCCCCCAGCCAGCGGTTCCATTGCCGAAGCAGGGCGTCGCGTTGGGCGCGGTAATCCAGAGGCACCAGCGTCTCGGGCACCGGCGTCAACCCCACCGCCAAAGTCAGGTTGGCTGGCACCTGCCGGCGAAACCGGCGGCTGGCCGGCGCGAAGGTCGGCGCCAGCGAGTAGAGAATCCGCATCCCGCGCCGCGAGCGATGGTAAGCCGCCCCCGTCGTGAGCGACCCGTGATGGGCCGCCAGGTAGTCCAGCAAACCGGAGGAGAACCCGTAGAAGTCGGCGTCGGTCCCGTGCAGCGGCTCGGCCAGGACGTGGCACAATAGCCGTTGGCGGAACAGGCGCGGCCCACGGGTGAGGGACCAGGCCCGCGCCCGGTTCGGTGCGGTTCGGCTTCCACCCGGCGGATGGAGACGGCGCCAAAGCGTGACAAAGTACGGGACCTGGTCCGCGTCCTCGAGCATTGCCGGGGTGACGAGCAGCACGACCAGACCCACTTGGCGCGGATGGTAAAGCAGGAAATCCTCGAGGACCTCGCCGTCGGCGTCCAAGCCCAGCCCGATAATCAGGCCCAGGTTGATCACGGGCGGGTGCTCGGCCAGTTTTTGCGTGAGCGCGGGCGCATCGACCCCCATCAAGCACGAGGAATCACCCAGCAGCACGATTTCCGCCGCGCTGGGGGCAGCACTGGCTTGCGCCTGGTAGGCCAGGACGGCCTGGTCCGGGTCCAGTCCGGGCTGTGCCGGCGGCAACCAGCCCAGCCAATCCGCCGCCGGCAGCAGCAGCAGCACG
>JAGWYX010000010.1 GCA_018969165.1 Verrucomicrobiota bacterium | reverse complement strand
GCTCCACTCCCTCCCGGATTATCTTGATACCCTCAACCCGATGCTCCCGAATTATCTCGATAAATCTCTCCCGGAATATCGTGAAACGGAACACGAGGTGCGCGGACTCGAAGGCCGCTACGTCGAGTGTCTCGCGCGCGGCCTCCGGTCCGCTACGGGATCCGGGATTAAGTTCGTCGGGCTTTGCGACCAGGATATGCTGGCCTGCCAGGAGGCCCTGCCGCCCGGCGATCCGCCATGAACCGCGACGAGCTCAAACACGAAGAAGAGCGCAAGCGCACCGCCGCCTACGACCCGGCTCAGCGCTGGCTCCACATCCAGCAAACCATCACCTGGGCCGAGGCCAACCTGCCGCCCCACCAGCGTCGCAACCGCCCGCGCCTCGCTAGATTTGCGAATACGGCGCCGGCCGGAGAAAGACGTTGGTGATGTTGCTCACAATCTCCGGGTCCGTGTAACCCGGAGTGCTGCTCAGCTTCCGCCATTCCGGATCGGACCCGAACCGGCCCCAGCACTTGTCATGATCGGCCATGCTCTCATACACCAGCATGTAAGTCAGGTTGGGCATATTCGCCCCCACCAGGGTCTCGCCAAAAAACACCGGCGTCAGCCCCGCCCGCCGGAAGATGGCGATCTCGCCGACGTTGAACATCTCGATCTTTTTCTTGTTCGCTTTCTTGCTGTGGCTCTCGTAGGTCCGCAACTCGAACAAACGCGAGCGGTTCTCGGCGGCGCCGGCGGGGACTTCCAGTTTCGGCACCGTCTCGAACGCGACCATGAGGGAGATCTCGACCCGCACATAGGACGGATCGGTCGCGGGCGCGTTGATGAACTCGGCGCCGGCTTTCTGGAACTGGGCGTCGGCGCGCACGCGGTCCAGCGCCGTCGCAAACGAATCGGCCGACTTGTGCGGGATCAGCGCATACATGCTCGGGCTTTCCGGGCCGAACATCACCCCAAAGACACCCACCGGTCCGATGCCAAGGCGGTTCAAGGCCGGGATTTCCGCGTGGCGATAGAATTCGTCGAACCGCTTCTGCATCGGGCCGCGCCGCAGCAGGTAGCGGCGCAATTCGTAAAACTCGCGCCCGGCACCCGACCCGGATTCGGCAGCGTTGGTTTGGACCAGTCGATCAACGGCCACCGCCCCGGCAGCGGCCACGGAGGATTTCAAGAAATCTCGGCGTTTCATAGGTGGGCGTATGCTGCCAGTTTCACCTGCGCTTCGCAACCGCGGAAAAACATCCGCATCCCCCTCGACACCAAGCTGGATTCCCTTCTCTAACTCGGCTATTACAAAGTCATGTCAACCCTCGCCCGCAAGGTCCTGGTCGTCGTCGGCGGCACCACCGGCATCGGGCTGTCCGCCGCCAAGGCCTTCGTCCGAGCGCGCGCGAAGGTCGTTGTCGTTGGGCGCAACCGCGAACATGTTCGCGCGGCGGTCAAGGCCCTGGGCCGGGCAAGCTACGGCCTGGTCGGCGACGCCAGCCGGCCCCGCACGGCGACGCGCGCCATCCGCATCGCCCTCGAGCAGTTCGGCGATTTCCACGGCCTCTACCACGTCGCCGGCGGCAGCGGACGCGGCTTTGGCGACGGCCCGCTGCACCAGATCAGCGACGAAGGCTGGCAAAAGACGCAGCAACTGAACCTGACGTCCGTCTTCTACTCGAACCGCGCCGCGCTCCGCCAGTTCTTGCGCCAACACACCGGCGGCAGCATCCTCAACCTGGCGTCCGTGCTCGGCTTTTCCCCTTCCGCGCGCTTTTTTTCGACCCACGCCTACGCCACCGCCAAGGCCGCGATTATCGGCCTGACCCGCTCCGCCGCCGCCTGCTACGCGGGCCAAAACATCCGCTGCAATGCGATCGCGCCCGCGTTGGTGGCAACCCCGATGTCGCAACGGGCGCAGCAGAACCCCCAAATCCTGCGCTTCATCCACACCAAACAACCGCTGGACGGCGGACGCATCGGCCGGCCCGAGGATTTGGACGCCGCCGCCGTATTCTTCATGTCCGATGCGTCGCGCTATGTCACCGGCCAGGTGTTGACGGTGGATGGCGGCTGGTGCGTCAGCGAAGGTGCGGGCTAACAATGCGGAATGCAGAAGGAAGAGGACCAAGGTGGACCGATGACATGAAACCAGCGCCTTACCTGATCGGGATCGACCTGGGCGGCTCACGCATCAAGACCGTCACGGTGACGCCCGCCGGCAATGCTCTGAGCACCGCCGCCACCGACTTCGATGTCAGTGACAAAATGGAATGGGCGGAAAAGATCGGCGCGCTCGTCCAGACCATTCAAGCCGAGCGCGGCGCACCAGCGGACCGGATCGGCCTGTCGGCTCCCGGTCTGGCGGCCGCGGATGGCCGGTCGATCGCCCACATGCCCGGCCGCCTCCAGGGACTCGAAGGCCTGGACTGGACACGATTTCTGGGCGTCGCCCAACCTGTCCCGGTGTTGAACGACGGTCATGCCGCCTTGCTGGGCGAGGCTTGGATCGGCGCCGCCAATGGCTTTCGCCATGTCCTCATGCTCACCCTGGGGACTGGCGTCGGCGGCGCCGCGATCGTGGACGGAAAACTCCTGCGCGGGAATATCCGCCGCGCCGGGCATCTGGGACACATCTGCCTCGATCCCGATGGACCGCTGGATGTGGCCAACACCCCGGGCAGCCTCGAAGTCGCCATCGGCAACTGCACGATCCTGCAGCGGACACAAGCGCGATTTCGAACCACCCACGCACTGCTCGCCGCGCACACCGCTGGCGATGCCGAGGCCACCCGCGTGTGGCTCGATTCCGTGAAAGCCCTGGCTTGCGCAATCGCCTCGTTCGTCAACATCCTCGATCCCGAAGCGGTGATCATCGGCGGTGGCATCGCGCGGGCCGGCAGCGCGTTGTTCGGGCCCCTGGAAAAGTTTCTCGACCCGATCGAGTGGCGTCCGGGCGGCGCGCGGGTGAGAATCCTGCCGGCGCAACTCGGCGAATTCGCCGGGGCCTACGGTGCCGCAGCCAACGCAAGGCGGCGTTGAGGCACTAGCGAGGCGCGCCTCAGACCTCAGGGCACCATTGCCATTCGTCTTCGGCCCTTCTTAGCCTTCGCCCGTTCACTCTGCGCGCCTCGCTCGGAGATTCCTTGAACCATGGTAATGACCGCAATCAGGTCAAGTTCTGCCTTCCCTGCAACCGGCTGTGTCTTGCTCCCCATGAAATGGAGCCGACTCACGTCGGCTGCTACGGGGCGCGGGTGGTTCATGGTCCCAATGTGCGTTGAAAAGACGTCGAGGCTCCCCACAAACCGGACCGTGGATTGTCCGCAACCCGCAGCGGTCCGGCACGCGCCGCGGAAAACGTTATGCTTGCCAAACGCGGTTGCGTCCCTAGATTAACTCCCTTTGCGAAACCGACAACCATGCTGGTAACCTGCACACCCACGCTGCTGGGTATGGCGCCGCCTCCCGGCCAAAGTGGCCAATCCACCGCACCCTTTTGGGTGCAGATGGTGCCGTTCCTGGTCATCCTGGTCATCTTCTACCTGATCCTGATTCTGCCGCAGCAGAAAAAGGCCAAGGAACACGCCCAACTGCTCAAGGCCCTTAAGCCCGGTGACAAGATCGTCACCAGCGGCGGAGTCATCGGGGTCGTCATCAGCGTCAAGGACAAGAGCCTTGCGATTCGCTCGGCGGATGCCAAGCTGGAGGTGTTGAAGAGTTCGGTTTCCGAGGTCACTGAACGGGCTTCCGGCAGCAACGGCTCCTGAGCCGCCGCTTTCTTCCGCGACATGAAACGAAATCTCTTTTGGCGATTGGCATTGGTTCTGGGCGTCTTGATCTGGTCCCTGGCGGAGATTTATCCCCCCACCCCGCGCAACCTGCTGGAGGTCTTCCAGGAACAGGCGGTCCGGCACGACACCAATTTCATCGCCATCGCCCAGCGGGCTGTCCAACTGGAAAAGGCCCGGCCGGCCGACCTGTTCCAGGACCTCCTGGAGGCGATCGGCACCAACGATATCACCCAGTATTTCCCCCAATACAAGGTCGCCGAGGAAAGAGATCCCAACCGGGCCATTCTCAACCATCTCCAGCGGGACTCGGCCGGGCGCATCAAGCTCGGATTGGACCTTCAAGGCGGGACTTCGTTTCTGATCGAGATGGACACCAACCGGCTGGAGCGGACACAGGGGGGCGATGCCCGGCAGGCCGCCCTGGCCCAGGCGATCGAGGTGCTCCGCCGGCGCGTGGACAAGTTCGGCGTCTCCGAGCCAATTATCCAACCGGTCGGCGACAATCGCATCCAAATCCAAATCCCGGGTCTGTCGGAAGCAGATAAGGAGAGCGCCAAGACCCAGATCACCAAGACCGCCCACCTGGAGTTTCGCATGGTCCACCCGGACAGCGACAACCTGATCAAGGAAGGCGTGCCGGTACCCGGCTACGAAATCCTGAGGGAAGTCCGCAAGTCCCGCGACGGCCGGGAACAGGTCTTTCCGTACTTGGTGAAGATCGCGCCGGAGCGAGGGTTGACCGGGAAGTACATCAAGAGCGCGCAGGCGGTGCATGATCCGATGACGGGCGAATTGCAGATCCAGTTCCGGTTTGACTCCGAAGGGGCCGGGCTTTTCGCGGATGTCACGCGGGAGAATGTCGGCCACCAACTGGCGATCGTGCTGGACGGCCAGCTTTATTCAGCCCCGCGCATTGACGAGCCGATCACGTTGGGCTCGGGTGTCATCCGCGGTGACTTCGATCTGAAGGAGGCGACCGAGTTGGCCAACGTGCTGAACAACCCGCTGGAGGCCCCGGTCCACATCGTCGAGGAACGCGGCGTCGATCCCACCCTGGGCACCTACTCGATCCATAGCGGCGTCAAGGCGGCCCTGATCGGCACCGTCGCCGTGTCGCTGTTCATGCTGGTGTATTACCTGCTGGCGGGACTGATCGCCAATATCGCCCTGGTCACCAACATCTTCTTGCTGGTCGGCGTCATGTGCTCGATCGAAACCACCTTCACCCTGCCCGGTATCGCCGGCGTGGTGTTGACCATCGGTATGGCCGTGGATGCCAACGTGCTTATCTATGAGCGCATCCGGGAGGAGCTGGCCGCGGGCAAGTCCATGCGCGGGGCGATCGCCGCCGGCTATGCCCGCGCCTTTGGCACCATTTTCGACTCCCACGTGACGACCCTCATCTCGGCGGTGATCCTGATCCTGATGGGCACCGGGCCGGTCAAGGGCTTCGGCGTGGCGCTGTTCATCGGCGTGTCGGCCAGCTTGTTCACCGCCCTGGTCGTCACGCGGTTGATCTTTGACTGGCTGCTGGCCCGCGGCTGGTTGAAGGGGCTGCCGATGCTGCACCTGATTCGCGGCACCAGGATCGACTTCATGCGCTACGCCAAAATCTGGTTCGCCATCTCCTGGACCCTGATCGTCATTGGCGTCGGCTGGGGGCTCCACCGCGGCAAAGGCATGTTCGGCGTCGATTTCGCCGGCGGCGATGACCAGGTCCTGAATTTCGCGCAAAAGGTCGAGGTGGACCGGATCATCCCGGCGCTGAACCAGGCCGGCGTCCGCGACCCCTTTGTGCAGTATCAGAAGGATGTCCTGACCGGCGCCGACAAGGATTTGCGGATCACCTCGGCGTTCAACACCGGCGACACGGTGCTCCAGACCTTGCAGAAAGACTTCCCCCAGGCCGGCTTCACCCGCGTCGGCGGCAAGATCGACCGCGTCGGCGCCACCGTCGGCAAGGAAATCCAGAGGACGGCCGTGGTCGCCTCGTTACTGGCGTTGTTCGGCATCCTGGTCTATGTCGCTTTCCGCTATGAATTCTCCTTTGCGGTCGGGGCGGTGATCGCCGTGGTGCACGACGTGTTGATGACCATCGGCTGGTTCTGCCTGTCGGGGCGCGAGTTCAATGCCCCGATCGTCGCCGCCATCCTGACGATCATTGGATTCTCGATCAACGATACCATCGTCATCTTCGACCGCATTCGCGAGGATCTCAAGTTGGGCATTCGGGGCACCTTCACCGAGGTGATGAACCAGGCCCTGAATCAGACCCTGAGCCGCACCCTGATCACCTCGGGCACCGTGTTTCTCTCGACCCTCTCGCTCTACGTGTTCGGCGGCGGGGCGATCAACGACTTCGCCTTCACCTTCCTGGTGGGCATCATCACCGGCACTTACTCAAGCATCTACATCGCCAGCGCCCTGGTCCTCTGGTGGCACAAGGGCGAACGCCCCCGGAGCGCCGCGCAAGTGGTCATGGAGGCCGTTCACTGAGCGGTCGAGTAGTGCGGCGCCGCGGGGGTCTGGTCCTCCGCGACGCTGCTGGCGGGCCGCCGGACGCGCTCGGGCCGGAGCACCGCGCGGGCCAGGGCGGCGCGGCTGACCGCGACCGGGCCGGTTACCAGCTCCGGTCGGTTGAAGGTTTTTAAGTAGGCGTCGTAATAGGCCGGGTCGCGTTGCGGCAGGAGGAACGGCTTGTAAAAGGTCCCCTGCTCGTCCACGTAGGTGAAATAAGGCCGCGCCAGCAAGCCGTTATCCCGCTTGCTGCTGAAGACCACCCAGCGCCCGTTGCGCGACCAACTGTGCCAGGTGTCCGCCTGATCGCTGTTGATCGACAACCGGCGCCAGTGGCGGGTCCGCAGGTCCATCACGTAAAGATCGGCCTTCGGTTGGTAAATCGGGAAGTTCCCGTAGGGTGCCAGGCAAAACAACAACCAGCGCCCATCGGGGGAAACCACCGGCTCGCTCGCGCTGAGCCCGCTGTCGGCGGCGGCGACCAGCGTCTCCACCTTCCCCCAGGCATCGCGCGCCAGGTCATAGCTCACCCGCGCCAGATCGTAGCGGACCTTCCGGAAATCCCGCAGGGTCTGTTTGCGCGCGCGGCAGAAATACAGATGACGCCCCGTCGGCCCCCAGGCAGGCCAGGTCTCGTTCCAATCCGGCTGACCGATCACCGGCGGCGTCTCGACGCGGTTGGCATCCACCCGGTAAATCTTCAAATCCGAGTCGGCGTCGAACACGTCCCGGGCCTCGCCGGTGGTATGCACGAAAAACGAGAGCTTATTGGCAGAGTAAGCGATGAGTCGCCCGCTGGGGTGCCACGAAAAGTAGCCGGCGGTATTGTCCACGCGGCTGACCTGGTTGGACTGGACCAGGATCATCGGCTGGGGGCCGGCCACGCCGCGGACATGAAAGGCAAACGTGTCCGGCCGTCCATTGAGGAAGGTGTGGCAATTCAAGCAATGGTGGCCGATGTCGCTGCTGTCCACGATGAGTTTTTGCCGGTAGCCCTCGAGGTCGCGCTGGTAAATCCCGATGTCATTGTAATAGTTGTAGAGCGGGCCCAGCAACCGATAGACCAGTGTGCCGTCGATCGGCTCGAGAGCGACCCGGTTGGTGACCGACAGGAAGCGATCCCACGCCCCGCCGGGCTCCCGGGCAAACACATCAAAGTAAATCCGGCTGCCGGCATTGGTCGTCAGCAGGGCCCGCCACGGCGCCGCCGGAATCTCCACCGTCGAGGCCCGGCTCCCGATCCGGATCGACATCCCGCGCTCCCCGCGCACCTCCACCCAGAACGCGCGCCCGGGCTCGGCCACCCGGAAATTCAGCGGCGCGATGTTGGGTGGAATGACAGTGTCGGAATAGTCGGGCCGGAGCATGGGCAACCGGTTGACGAGTCGCGCGTGCGGCGGGGGTTCACTCGATCGGCCCGGCGCCAGGCCGAGCATGATACCTATCGTTAGCGCCAGCAGGCCGATCAAACCCGGCCAGACGCGCCTCAGACTCCATGTCAACTTCGGGTTCATCTTCGATTCTCTTTATTCTTCGTCTGTTCCCGCGGCGCGCCTTGCCCGCACAAGGCAGAATCGCCGTATCATCGGGAGGGCGCGGAGGCAGGCTCGGGCGCCACCGCGCGCGTGGGAGCCGGAGCATTGGAGTTGTCGGTCGCCGGCAGCTCCCGGACTGAATTTCCCAGGATGGCCGAAAAGCGCGAGGTCCAGGCGTCTTCGGGCGAAGGTGGCTGGCCGCCGGTTTGGCCGTAGAGCACGTAGTACCACCAGGTATTCCCGAACTGGGCCGCCAGCGCGCCGCGGGCGGCCGCTCGATCCTGGTGATAGCTCTCCAGGACCGCGGCAAAGCGATGATACTCGTCCAGGGTCGCCTGCCGGATGTTGGTCCGGACCCGAGCCAGGATTTGGCTGTCGGGCAGGCGATTGACCCAGCGGAGGACCTGGTCAAAAATGAGCGCCTGCTCGTAGAGGGTGGGAATGGCGGGGTAGCTGAAGTCAGCCAACCGGGGAATTTCTCGCGTCAGCAAATCAAGCTGCGCCTCCAGCAGGCAATCCGCCATCAGGTACTCGAATGCCATCCGATTTTGCCGGTTGGCCGCCAAGGCCTGCTCCAGGACAACCCGCGTCGGCAACCGCGGACTTGGATCGTCGGTGTGCGGGAGGCGGGTGCGCAGCATCGCCAGTTCGGGGTCCTCGGCCGTCTTGGGATCCGCCGCCAGGGCGCGCAACCGCGCGTCGGCCTCGGCACGGTGAAAGGGCATCAGGCGCAGCCGATTCAAAAACACGCGAGCCGCCGCCGGTTGGTCCTTCAGGATATAAATGCGGGCGAGCAGCTCCAAGGTCTCGGGACGGGGGCCGTCGAACTCGAGGGCTTCATGGGCGAAGTGCGCCGCCAGGTTCACTTGCCCCAACTCGAGCAAGGTCTGTGCTTCCGCCCGGCACATGCCCATGCCATACCGGTAGTCCGGCAATAAATCACGGTCCCGTTGCTGCGGAAATTTCAGGAAATCCTCCGGCAACCGGCCGACCCGGAACAGGGCCCGCGTGATTTGCAGGTTGGCCGTCTCGGAAAACTGGCGCAACCGCGTCGCGGCAAGCAGGGCCTGCCCCCACTCTCGTTGGCAGGCGAAACGGTCCACTTGGATCGACATTTCCAATTGCGTGTCCCAACTGGCCCAGACCAGCGCGACGCCGCCACCCGATACCAGCACCCAACTGGACCACCGCAGCCAAGGCATTCTCCCCACCGACGAACGCTCACTCACCGCTCCGCGCCGGTCTGGACCGGTTGCCTCCGGACACCAGCGGCCGCGGCGCAGCAGGGCCGATAGCATCAGGCCGACAGGCAGCACCAGGTAAGCCGCCATCCCCAGCGCCAGGGACCCGCTCCCCTGGCTCCGATGCAGGGTCTGCAGCGGATCAAACGCGGGCGCGCAAGCCATCCACGCCGGCATCAGCAGCAGCGCCAGCCCGCATCCCGCCGCCGAGGCAAACCGCCGGCGGATCCCCGCCTCGCCCCCCACCGCCAGCAGGACCAGCAGCACAAACGGCTCCGGTCCGGCCACCCAAAAGAACGCCGTGGCCAGCACCCAAAAACTGACCACTCGAGCCCACAGGGCGCGTCCCGGGAGCGCGAACCAGCCCAACACGGCCCCGCTGGCCAGCAACAGTCCGAGAGCGATCTCCTCCGCCGGCCAGGCGTAACGACCGTAACCGGCGGTAAGCGCGAACACGGCCACCAACGGGGTCACTCCGTCCGAACCGATGAGGTAAAGCAGCAATCTCCGACCCACCACCCAGGTGGCACCCAACAACGCGAGCGTCAGCCCCGCGCCGATCCAATTATTCCAATTGAGCTGGGCGATGAAGTCGGCCGCGTAACGCAGCAGCCCACCCGGCGCCGCCCAACACTGCCGGAATGACTGAGTATCCCAGAAGAATGGGGTCACGGCATGGTGATAGCGCAGCACGGGTTCCACCCCCAAACCGACAAACAGCGCCGCCAATCCGCACACGCCGCTTCCCACCCAAATCGAGGTCTTCTCCGCGCCGGCAGGCTGCCCCGGAGCCGGCGCTGGTGCTCCGGGTGCCAAACCGGGCGCCCCGCCGACGCCGGACCCCTTGACTTTCCTCACCGCCTCACGCCCCACCTGGATGTCTGCCTCACGCTTCGGCTTTCGCCGCTTGCTCACGCGGTCACCTCCGCGGGCCGCCGCGCCGCGCATCGGCGTGCCGCCGCTTCCAGCATTGGCCTCCGCATCGTTGACCCAGCCGCCGCGTCGAGGATCGAACAAACACGGCGTGCCAGGCGGCGAATCGGTGGGACCGGCGGATTTGAAATGGTCCAATAACGCGGCATCAGGACTGAGGTGCGCCTCGCTTAGGTTGGAAACAGGGCCACAGCTTCGATCTCGATCAACAAATCGCTCCGGCAAAGCCGGGCCTGGATGCCCGTGCTCGCGGGGAACGGATCCAATCCCAGCGCGGCGTAAAACTCGTCCCGGATGCGGTTGAACTCATCGTAGTCCCGATCAATGTCGCGCAGGTAACAGGTGGTCCGCACGACATCCCGCCAGGTCGCCCCCTCGCTGGCCAGCAGTTCCGTCAGGTTCCGGTAGGTCCGCCAGCATTGGGCGCGGAAGTCACCCGGATAAAGCGTTTCCCCGTGAGGCCCGATGCTGGCCGTGCCGCTCAACAGCAATTGGGTGATCCCACCGGGCAAATCCAGCCGCAGCCCGCGGCTGAAGGCGCTGCCATACTGCGGCGCCTCGTTGAGGGCTTTCGGCGCCCGGATGGCCTTGCGCGGGAGCGCGCCGCGGCCTTTGCCGTGGCGCTCGAGGAAATTCGGCGGCGCCGGTTCGCCGGGGGGCAGCCCCAGCGCGCGGCGTTCCAAGCGTTCGCCTCGCGTGAAAGGCGCGGCCGAGCGGGTCGGCGACGGCACCGGGCCGGCCGGCTGATGGTTGACTTTCGTTACTGCGGTTCGATGACGCTGCCGTCCCATAGCGTTTCCAAATTGCGCCGGGAGCCCATCCCGGACTCCGAGACACGGACGTTGAATGAATTCCAGCATAGTCTGATACGCCGGATCGTCAATCTTTATGCGGGTATGGCGCCCATGCATCGGCGAGAACTTGCACCCCCGGCCGCGGCGGGTAGGATGGCCGCGCATGCCTGCGCACGCGGCCATCACCCCCTGGCATTGGGTCGGGTTCGTCGGTGTCATCCTGGTTCTCCTGGCACTGGACCTCGGGGCCTTCCATCGCCACGCCCACGTGGTCGGCTTCAAGGAAGCCTTTGCCTGGACCGCGGCCTGGTTCCTGCTGGCGATGCTCTTCCCGCTGGCGCTGACCCGCCTGGGCCTGTGGCAGGGCGAACCCGCCATCGAGTACCTCACCGGCTACCTGGTCGAACTCTCGCTCTCCTTGGACAATGTCTTCGTCATCGCCGTCATCTTCGCCTGGTTCCGCGTCCCGCCCGCCCTCCAGCATCGCAGCCTTTTCTGGGGCATCCTGGGCGCGCTGCTGATGCGCGGGCTGATGATCGGCTTGGGCGTCGCCCTGGTCCGCCAATTCTCCTGGGTGCTCTACCTCTTCGGCGCCTTGCTCCTGGTCAGCGGCCTCAAGCTGTGCGCCGCCGGCCAATCCGAGGTGCGCCCGGAACGCAACCTCGTGCTGCGCCTGACCCGTCGAGTGTTTTCCGTGACCGAGGAATTTGACGGCCAGCAATTCCTGGTCCGCCGCGGCGGGCGCTGGAGTTTGACGCCGTTGGCGCTGGTGCTCGTCACGGTCGAGAGCGCCGACCTGGTGTTCGCTCTGGACTCGATCCCGGCGGTGTTCGGCGTCACCCAGCGGCCGTTCGTCATTTTCACCTCGAACGTGTTCGCGATCCTGGGCCTGCGCTCGCTCTACTTTGTGCTGGCGGGCGCGATCAGTTATTTCCGCTTTCTCAAAGTCGGCCTGGCCTTGGTCCTGGTGTTTATTGGCGCCAAAATGCTCGCCGCCCCCTGGCTTCACCTGCCGACTCTGCTGTCGCTGGCAACCGTCGTCGGCATATTGCTGGTGGCGATCGTGGCCTCGCTCGTCACGGCCTGGGGCCAGGACCGCCCATGAAGAACTTCCGCTGGTCACTGGCGCCCGCGCAGCCGTTGTTGGCCGACCGGCTGGCCCGCGAGTTGAACATCTCCAGCCTGCTGGCCCAGTGCCTGCTCAATCGCGGCCAGACCGAGGCCGCCTCGATCCAGGCCTTCCTGGAGCCGCGCCTGCGCCGCCTCGCCGATCCTTTCCTGCTCCCGGGTCTGCCCGCCGCCGTCGAGACCCTCTGGCGCGCGCGCGAACAACACCGGCCGCTGGTGATCTTCGGCGATTACGACGTGGACGGCGTGACCTCCGCCGCCGTGCTGCTCGAAGTCCTCCAGCGCCTCGGCTGGTCCACGTATTACTACCTGCCCCGCCGCCTGGACGAAGGCTACGGACTCAGCCGCGCGGGAGTCGAGCATTGCCTCCAACAGTTCCCGGTCAGCCTCCTGCTCGCCGTGGACTGCGGCTCCACGGCCACCGACACCATCCTGGACCTGCGCCAACGCGGCCTCGACGTGGTCGTCCTGGATCATCACCAGGTTTCGACGCCGCCCCCCAACGCCACCGCCCTGGTCAACCCGCAATTGGCCGCCGCCGATTCCCCGTCGTTCCGCGAATTGTGCTCCGTCGGGCTGGCCTTCAAACTCGCTCACGCCCTGGTCAAGCGCGGACGCGCGGCCGGCTTGCCCGCGGCCGCCGATTTCGACCTGCGCCCGCTGCTGGACCTGGTTGCCCTCGGCACGATCGCCGATCTGGTGCCCTTGACCGGCGAAAATCGCATCCTCGTTGCCTGCGGGCTCGAGCGTTTGAACACCACGCGGCGCCCTGGGCTCGGCGCGCTGCGCCGCGTGGCGCAAATCAGCGGTGCCATTGGTGTCTATGAGGTCGGCTACCAACTCGCCCCGCGCCTCAACGCCGCCGGCCGCCTCGAAAACGCCGAAGCCGCCTTGCGCCTCCTCCTGGCCCGCGACACCGCCGAGGCCGAGCCGCTGGCCCAGGCCCTCGACGCGCAAAACCGGGAGCGCCAGAAGATCGAGCGCGCCATCGCCGACCAGGTCATCGGCGCCGTCCGCGCCCGATTCAATGCCCAGACCGATTTCGTCGTCGTCGAAGGCCAGATGCTCTGGCACCTGGGGGTCGTCGGCATCGTCGCCTCGCGCGTGCTGCGCGAGTTTTACCGGCCCACCATCATCCTCGGAGGCGACGGCAAGGACTGGCGCGGCTCCGGGCGCAGCATCGACGGTTTCGACCTGGCCGCGGCGCTGCGCCAATGCGACGATTTGCTGCTGCGGCATGGCGGCCACGCCATGGCCGCGGGCCTCTCGCTGGCGCCGGAGAACCTGGCGGCGTTTCGGCAACGGCTCAACCAATTGGCGCGCCAAACCCTCCGCCCCGAGCAACTGCATCCCCAGATTCGCCTCGATGCCGTAGCCTGTCTTGCCGACCTCGCCCTCGAGCGCGTCGCGGAACTTGCGCGGCTCGGACCGTTCGGTTCAGAAAATCCCCAGGTCAACCTGGTCCTCCGCGGCGTGCGCCTCAAGCACCCGGCCGACCGCTTCGGACACGACCTGGCCCACGCGCGATTCTGGGTCGCCGACGGCGGGGCCGCGCGCGAGGCGGTCTGGTGGGGCGCCAACGATGCTCCGCTGCCGGAGGGCTGCTTCGACCTGGCGTTCACCCCGGAGATTCACACCTACAACGCGCGCCGTTCGGTGCGTCTGAAGGTGCTCCACTGGCGTCCCGCGGTCTGAGGTCGCCGCGCCGCGCAGCCGTCCAGGGGATTCCTCACGCCTCAGCCCGGATACTGCCCGGCGATGTAGTTCTCCAACTGGTCGATGGTCGAGCTCTGGGTGGAAATGATCCAGTTGACCAGGTTGCCGATCGAGACGACGCCGATGACGCGGTTGTTCTCCACCACCGGCAGGTGCCGGACGCGGTGATCGGTCATCAGGCGCATGCATTCCTCGACGGTGTGCTCCAGCCTGACGGTGACGATGGGCGTGGTCATGATCTCCTTCACCGTCGTTTGTTTGGAGGATTTTCCCTTCAACGCCACCTTGCGCGTGTAGTCGCGTTCGGAAAACATGCCCAGCAACTGGTCTGCCTTCATCACCAGCAGGGCGCCGATGTTCTTTTCCGCCATGAACTGGATGGCCTCGAACACGGTGGCATCGGGCGAAATCGACCACACCTGAGTCCCTTTCTGATGCAACACGGCATTGATGTTATCAATGATTTTCATGGTCCTTGCGTTGTGAAACCGATGGTCATTACGTCAGGTCTCGGTGTCCGTTACGCCCTCGATCCCGGCTGCCGCCGTTGCCGCGGCCGGCCGCCACGTCCTCCGACGCCGAGGATTGAGTCGATTCATGACAGAGCCGCTACTTGACGGTTAGCTTACCACGCCACGCGCCCAAGAACAGCATAAAATTCGCCCGTGCACCCGCGTCGATCTTGCCGCCCTCCGCGGGGAGCTTCGATCGTTTTGCGGTCCACCTGCGAGCCGCGGGCAACGCGACGTCGCGGACCGTCCGCTGGCACCCATGACTGCCAAGTCCGCCAAAGACCACTTGTCCATGGTTTGACCCGTGGTATGCTCGTCCCGGCGATGGAGTTCGCCTGACTGCAAGTGCGGCGAACTGTCACCCGGCGAATGACTCCGGCCGAAACGAACCTGCCGCTGATCGGCTGACCCGGACTGTTTGCCGGGGCCGCATGTGAACGCATGGACCGTGACATGAACCGGACGAGCGGCAACCGACGCGTCGCCCGCAACGTGGTGATGGTGGCCACCGCACTCGGGCTTTGGGGAGGCCTGGTGCTGCTGTTTGCCGCTCCACTCCCGTTGACCAGCCGCGTTTCATGGCGCGAAGCGGTCAGGTTCGGAGGGTCCTTTTGGGCGCTTTGGCTGTTGTTCCTGCCTGCCGTGGCGTGGCTCTCCTTCCGCTTTCCTATCGAACGGAGGAGACTCCTTCGGAATGTGGGTCTTCATGTGTTGGCCTGCCTCCTGATCGTCGGCGCCAACCGGGCTACCTTTCGCGCCGTCGCCCGGCTCTTCCAGTCTCCGCAACGTTCGGAGGCGCCCGGGCGGTCGCCGGCTTCAAAAACCGACCGGCTTGGGCCACCCAATGCCCTCGGCGTGTTCTTTGGTCTGCGCGCGGCTTTGGACGTGCTGGTCTATTGGTCTTTGGTGGGCGTTTGCCAGGCCATCACGAATTTTCGAAGCTCGCAGGAGCGGGAACGGCGGGCGGCCGAATTAGAGGCCAGGCTCACCAGCGCCAAACTCCAAGCGCTGCGCATGCAGATCAGCCCGCACTTTCTTTTCAACACGCTCAACTCGATTGCCGCGTTGGTTTACGTCAACCCGCGCGCGGCCGACGAGATGCTGGGCGACTTGAGCGAGCTGCTGCGCCGTTCCCTTGATTCGATGGAGGAACAGGAGGTTCCCCTGGCCCAAGAGCTCCAATTCATTGGGGCCTATATCCGCATTGAGCAAAGGCGTTTTGGCGAACGGCTCCGACTGGAACAGCGTGTTCCGGATGAACTCATGAATGCCCTGGTTCCCGCTCTCATTCTACAACCGTTGGTCGAGAACGCCATCCGCCACGGCATCGAACCGCGGCGAGGCCCGGGACTCATCTCCATCGAGGCAAAACACGAAAATACGCATCTTCACCTCGTGGTCCGGGACAACGGCAGGGGCTTGCCGGGCTCGGACTTGAACCGCTCCGGACGACGTGGAATCGGGTTGGCCAACACCCAAGCAAGACTCCAGGGACTCTATGGCCAGGACCAAAATTTCGCATTCGGACGAGCTGAACCTCAAGGTTGCCGAGTCGATATTCATCTCCCCTGGCACTTCGCGCCGGCGCCGGTTCCCGCTGTCGCGAACGCTGGTGATGCAGAGCACCATGGCAAGTCTGACAGGGGCGGAGACGGCCCGTCCCCGATTGGCTCAGAGAATTGGCAAAGTCCGGAGACGAGCCGGCCCCGCCCCGGTGCAATCCCAACAGTTACCTCGAACGAGCCATGAGAATCCGAGCGCTCATCGTGGATGACGAACCGTTGGCAAGG
>JAGWYX010000698.1 GCA_018969165.1 Verrucomicrobiota bacterium | reverse complement strand
CTACCAGACCGAGAACAAAGGCCGCCCAGAGTTCCATGCGAAGGGGATTAACCACAGCGTCGCATCACGAACTTGGTAAGGCGGCGCTGCTGCGCCGCCAGGCCGAGCGGCAGCTCGGCCCCACCGAAAGAAGGCTCATCGAGAGACCCCACGTCCGCCTCCGGACATGCCTCATGGCCACGAACCGGGAGGGAGGGCATGCTGCCGTCCACCGATCGATGGACCGCGACACGCGGTTCCACCGGGTCGAGGTGGGCCCGTTCATGGAAACGACGATCGCCTGGTCGTAATAATAACCCTGGCCATCCACCGTCCATTCCAAACGCACCCGCCACAAGCCCCGACGCCATTCCGCGACATGGACGACTTGAAGCCCGGCTGAGTCCACGGCAAGGGGGACGTCCCGGTCCAGGCTCGCGTCGGAGGGCCGATAGAAACGAATGCGACCCGAAATCGAACGCACCGCCTGCGCGGTCGGCAAGTGGATATGGACGCAATGCCGGCTGGCGTCATAGCTCACCGTCACCTGCGCCCGGAGCGGTCGTGTGGCCTTCAGACGGTCGATCTGTTCCTGGAACCGAATTTCCTGGTCGTAGTAATCGGGCCGCACCAAGTCGGTCTTTTGACCAACGGCGAAGATGATGAAGCCCGCCGTGAATGTGCTGAACCCGGCGAACCAGGCCAGAATCGCCAAGGGCCACGGATGCCAGCGGCTAAGAGGGGACTTCATGCCGTGCTGCCCTTCGCGACCGGGGCGTTAGGCGGGAGCCAGCACCGGGACACCTCCTCTCCCGCCCTGCGGGCACCCTCTCCTCCGCTGGCACCGAAGGCAAGGGCCGGGGTGAGGAGGCGCCGTTCGTTCTCCGGTTGAATGACGGTCTTCATGCGGTATCAGTCGTCATGCTCCTCGTGCTCTGGGCCGATGAACATCGTGCGCAGCGTCTCCACCATCTGGCCATCCGCATAGACGCGGACACGCAGGCGCGTGGTTGGTCCCTGCAGGGCCGAGGGTGGCAGGTCGATCAGAACCGACGTGGTCGCCAGGTCTTGCTTCGGGACGATTAATCCTCCGCCGCCCATCACCTGGAGGTCGCCGACGGCATTGGCCAGTTTGAATTGCACGGCGATGTCGCGCGTCGTTCGGTTCACCAGTTTGACGGTGTAAAGATTTGCGATCTTGCCGTCGGCGGTCTGGTAGAACAGGGCGCCGGGAGCGCGGAGGAGTGTGGTCTCGAGGCCCGAGCGACTGAACACCAGCCACGTCAGCAGGCCGGCCAGGCCGGCCAGCAGCCCCAAGTAGGCCCCCAGCCGCGGGGTGAACCGGACCGGCTCTCCGCGCTCGATGCTGTTGAGCGAGGCGTATCGAATCAAGCCTCGTGGCCGTCCGAGCCGGTCCATGACCGCATCGCACGCGTCGATGCACGCCGTGCAGTTGACGCATTCCATTTGCGTGCCGTCGCGGATGTCGATGCCGGTCGGGCAGACGGCCACGCATTGCCGGCAGTTCACGCAATCGCCCAGGCCGGCCGCGCGCCGCGCGTCCGCGGTCTGCCGGTGGCGCCAGGCGCCCCGTCGTTCGCCGCGCGGGTGATCGTAAGCGACCACCAGGGTGTTTTCATCTATCACCGTCGATTGAAACCGGCCGTAGGGACAGATGAAGATGCAGGCCTGCTCGCGGAACCGGGCGAAGATGGCGTAGAACAACAGGGTGAAAAGGAGCATGAACGCCAGCCCGGTCAGATGACGACGCGGATCGTCGCGGATGATCCCCAGCAACTGTTCGCTGCCAATGATGTAGCTCAGGAGCGTGTTGGCGATCACGAACGAGAGACCGAAGAAGATCGCGTGCTTGACGCCCTTGGTGAGGAGTTTGCGCGCCGACCACGGCGCGGCGGCCAACGCGCGCTGTTGGACGGAATCACCTTCGATGGCGCACTCGAGCTTCCGAAACACCATCTCCATCAAGAGCGTTTGCGGACAGGTCCAGCCGCACCACAATCGGCCGAACGCGGTGGTGAAAATGATAATGCTCGTCAACCCCAGCAACAGCGCCACGGCGAACACCACCATATCATGCGGCCAGAAGATCTGCCCCAATACCGCGAAGCGGCGTTCGACGAGGTTGAACATGAGCAGCGGATTGCCGTGAATCCGGATCAACGGACCGGCAAAGAGGACGGCGAGCAGCATCCAGCTCACGTAGGTTCGAGCCCGGTAGAACCGCCCCTGCACGCGCTTCGGATATAACCACCGCCGTTTGCCCGAGCGCTCGGCCGTGGAAAGGTGGTCCCGGAAATCGGTCCAGTCCACGGCCTGCTCCGCCTGGAACTCCGGTCCCTTTGCCCCCGGCGATTCGGTCGAGGTGCTCACCGGTGGTTGCTGCTCCCGCTGACGCCCGCATCCTGGTTACTCATAAATGTTCGGTTTCACGGGTTGCTGCTGGTTCTCCGGGGGTTTCGGGTTCGGCGGATGCGTGCCGCGCAGGGTGTAGATAAAGCTGGCGACCGCGAGAATCTCGTTCGGCTTGAGGACGCCCTTCCACGTCAACATCCCTTTTTCCGGCACCCCATTCATGATGGTCCGGACGTTGTCCACAAAATTCGACCCGTGAATCCAGTAATCGTCGGTCAGATTCGGCCCGACCAGCCCGCCGCCGTCAGCCCGATGGCAGGGCGCGCACATCCTCAAGAAGGTCGCCTGTCCCTGGGTCAGGAGGACCGGGTCCTTGGAGGGCTCGAGCCTGCCCAACGTCGCCTCGAACTTGGCCAAGGCGCCGGCCTTGATGGCCTCGCCGCGCTTCCACTCGATTTGAAACTCGCCAGCCTGGAGCGGTCCGAGCCGGAAGACGTGGTAATAGCCCAGGTAAACCACCGCGAAGGCAATCGTCAGAAAGAACAGCCACACCCACCAGCGCGGCAGGTCATTGTCCAATTCCTTGATGCCGTCGGCTTCGTGGTCCAGCAACAGGTCATTGGATTCACTCATGCCGAGCCTCCGGTGATTGGGGCGTTTGGAGCGTGGTCGGCCTCGACCA